>DROE01000047.1 GCA_011322005.1 Devosia sp. | reverse complement strand
GGATGTGGGCAAAACCGTTATCTATCGCCGCCGCGATGATTATTGGGGCAAGGACCTGCCCATAAATGTCGGGCGTTCCAACTTTGATACGTTGCGCTTTGAATATTATGCCGACCCGACCGCTGCCTTTGAAGGTTTCAAGGCCGGAGAAACGACCTTTCGCAACGAAAACTCCTCCCTGAAGTGGGCGCAGGATTACAACTTCCCCGCCGTTGAAAAAGGCTGGGTGAGAAAGGTGGAGCTTCCCGACGGAAATCTGGGCTCGGCGCAGGGGTTTTTCTACAACCTTCGGCGCGCTCCGTTTGACGACATCAAGGTACGCGAAGCCCTTGGCCTTATGTTCAACTTTGAATGGGCCAACCAGACGCTGTTTTTCGGGCTTTATGAGCGGGTGGACAGTTTTTATGAAAACTCGGTGCTGGAGGCCAAGGGAGAAATCCCCGCCGATGAAGCGGCAATTCTGGAGCCGTTCCGGGAGTTTTTCCCTGAAAGCCTGTTTTCCGAACCTGCGCAAACACCCCCCGTTTCAGGCACCCAACAGGTTGACCGGGCGCAGGTGCGCGCTGCCGGGGCCCTGCTTGATGAGGCGGGCTGGAAAGTGGGCGAGGATGGCTTACGCCGCAACGCCGACGGCGAGGTGCTGGCCATTGATATTCTGAACGACTCGCCAGCCTTTGACCGGGTAATCAACCCCTTCGTTGAAAACCTGAAGCGGCTGGGGGTTGATGCGACCCACACAAGGGTGGACAGCGCCCAGTATACCGAGCGCCGCCGGGCCCATGACTTTGACATGCTGGTGGCCACCTATGGCAACAGCCTGACGCCGGGGCTTGGCATCAAACAATGGTATGGAAGCGAGAATGCCGATGTGCCTTCGCGCAATATTGCCGGTCTGAAAAACGAAGGCATTGATGCGCTGCTCGACATAGTTATAGCTTCGAAAACCCGCGAGGAGCTTAACCTGAATACGCGGGCGCTCGACCGGGCCTTGCGCTCGCTGCACATCTGGATACCGCAATGGTACAAGGACGTGCACACGGTGGCCTATCTCGACGTTTACCGGCACCCCGAGACCCTGCCCCCGTTTGCGCTGGGGGTTACCGATTTCTGGTGGTACGATCAGGAGCGGGCCGACCAGCTCAAGGAAGAAGGCGCTTTTTAGGGTCAGGACCCTAAGTTAGCATAGAAAAATGAGCGCCTATATTCTTCGCCGCATGCTGCTGATAATCCCGACCCTGTTCGGGATTATGCTCATCAACTTTGCTCTGGTGCAATTGCTGCCCGGTGGTCCTGTCGAGCAGGTTATCGCCCAGTTGGAAAACTCGGGCAACCCGCTTGACCGCATTGGCGGTGATGGCGGGGACGCCGGAGTGCAGACCGAGACGGGCGAGGATTCCCGCTACAAGGGCGCGCGCGGCCTGCCCCAGGAGTTTATCGAGCGGCTTGAGCGCCAGTATGGTTTTGACAAGCCACCGCTTGAGCGCTTCTTCCTGATGATGAAGGCTTATATCACCTTTGATTTCGGGGAGAGCTATTTCCGTTCCATATCGGTAGTTGATCTGGTGCTGGAAAAAATGCCGGTGTCAATTTCGCTGGGCCTGTGGTCAACGCTGATCGCCTATATGGTAGCTATCCCCTTGGGCATCCGCAAGGCAACAAAAGAGGGATCACGGTTTGACACCTGGAGCTCGGCGGTGCTGATCGCGGCCTATGCCATCCCTGGATTTTTGTTCGCCATCATGCTGGTGGTGCTGTTTGCGGGTGGTTCGTACTGGCGGATATTTCCGTTGCGCGGTCTGACCTCGAACAATTTTGCCGACCTTACTCTTCTGGGGCAGATAAAGGACTATTTCTGGCACATCACGCTGCCGGTGCTGGCGGGAAGTATCGGAGCGTTCACCGGGCTGGCCATGCTGACCAAGAACTCGTTTCTGGATGAGATAAAAAAGCAATATGTAGTCACCGCCCGGGCCAAGGGCCTGCCCGAGCGCCGGGTGCTTTACGGCCATGTTTTCCGCAACGCCATGCTGATTGTTATTGCCGGATTTCCTGGAATTTTCATCAGCGTTTTTTTTGGCGGCTCGCTGATAATCGAAACCATATTTTCTCTGGACGGGCTGGGGCGGCTCGGCTTTGATTCGGCGCTGACCCGGGACTATCCGGTGATGTTTGGCACTCTGTTCTTCTTCACGCTGCTGGGACTGTTCATCAGGCTGGTCTCGGACCTGACCTATGTGTGGATTGACCCGCGCATTGATTTTGAGCATCGCCAGACATGAAGCTGACCACCCTGCAACAACGCCGCCTGTCCAATTTTCGTGCCAACAAGCGGGCGCTGTGGAGCCTGTGGATTTTTGGCGTTCTTTTTGTCCTCTCCCTGTTTGCCGAACTGATCGCCAATGATCAGCCGCTGCTGGTCTCCTACAGGGGTGAATTGCGTGCGCCGATCTTCAGTTTTTATTCGGAAGCGGACTTTGGGGGCGACTTTGCCACAAGGGCAAACTACGCGGACCCCGAACTGCAGTGCCTGATTGTCACCGGAGGGCTGGCCGATGCCTGTTTTGTCGGCCCAAAAGGCGCCAAGGAAGTTATGGTCAGTATTGAAAGCGGCATGCTGGAAGGCGAAGCAATTGAGGCGGGCTGGATCTTGTGGCCCCCCATCCGTTACAAGTTTAATACGGTCGATACCTACAACGTAAAGACCGCGCCCGGCCCCCCGGACCGTTTCCACTGGCTGGGCACGGACGACCAGGCGCGCGACGTGGCGGCGCGCATCATCTACGGGTTTCGGATTTCGATAATTTTTGCCATCATCGTGACCGTGACCACTTCGGTTCTGGGGATAATCGCGGGGGCGGCGCAGGGCTTTTACGGCGGGCTGTTCGACCTGATGTTCCAGCGCTTCACCGAAGTCTGGGGCTCGCTTCCCTCCCTTTATATCATCATCATCCTGTCAGCGATTTTCAACATGACGTTCTGGCTGTTGATATTGATTATCGTGGCCTTCGGCTGGGGGGCGCTGGATGGCGTTGTTCGAGCCGAGTTCCTCAGGGCGCGAAACTTTGAATATGTTCGGGCCGCCAGAGCGCTGGGGGTGCGCGACCGGGTGATTATTTTCCGCCACGTTCTGCCCAACGCCATGGTTGCCACCCTGACCATGCTGCCCTTCATCATCACCGGCTCCATCGGCACGCTGGCGGGACTGGATTTCTTGGGCTTTGGCCTGCCCTCCTCCTATCCCTCGCTGGGGGAACTTACTTTGCAGGCCAAGGCCAATCTGAACTCGCCCTGGCTGGGATTCTCGGCGTTTTTCACCTTCACCATCATGCTTTCGCTGCTGGTGTTCATATTTGAAGGCATACGCGACGCCTTTGATCCCAGAAAGACCTTTCAGTGAGCGCGCCGGTTCTTAAAGTAAAGAACCTTTCGGTCCGATTTGGCAATGACCCCGAGGTGGTACGCAGGGCCAGTTTTGAAGTGCAAAAAGGGGAAACCGTGGCCCTGGTCGGCGAGAGCGGTTCGGGCAAGTCGGTGACCGCGCTCTCAACCGTTTCCCTGTTGCCGGACAATGCAAAAATTACCGGCAGCGTTGAGTTTCACGGCGAGGAACTGCTCGGGGCCGAGCAAAAAAAACTGCAGCAGGTGCGCGGCAACAGGATAAGCTTCATTTTTCAGGAGCCGATGACCTCGCTCAATCCGCTGCACACGATTGAGAAGCAGATTGCCGAAAGCCTGAGCCTGCATCAGGGGCTAACCGGCAACAAGGCACGCAGCCGCATTCTTGAACTGCTCGACAAGGTGGGGATTGACGACCCAAAGATGCGTCTGGCCGCCTACCCGCACCAGCTTTCCGGTGGTCAGCGTCAGCGCGTCATGATTGCGATGGCGCTTGCCAACAGGCCGGACCTTCTGGTTGCCGACGAGCCCACCACCTCGCTGGATGTGACCATTCAGGCCCAGATTCTTGAACTGCTGGCTGAGCTACAACGCTCCGAGGGCATGGGCATGCTGTTCATCACCCATGACCTTGGTATCGTTAAACGCTTTTCGCACCGGGTATGTGTGATGCAGAGCGGCAAGGTGGTTGAAACCGGCAGAACCGAAGAGGTTTTTGCCAATCCGCAACATGAATATACCAAAGAGTTGCTGGCGGCGGGAGCGACAGGGGTGCCCGAGCCCATGCCACAAGGGGCTGAAACCATTCTGGAAACCGAAAATCTTCGCGTGTGGTTTCCCGTCAGGCGGGGCTTGCTCAGGCGCACGATCGGCCATGTCAAAGCGGTAAACAATGCCAGCTTCACCATCTGCGAGGGAGAGTCGCTTGGCATTGTGGGGGAAAGCGGTTCGGGCAAGACAAGTGTGGCGCTGGCGGTTTTGCGCCTGATTTCCTCGACAGGAAAAATCGCGTTCATGGGAACGGATATTGCCGGCTTCAGGAATGCTGAAATGCGCCCCTTGCGCCGGGATATCCAGATTGTATTCCAGGACCCTTTCGGCTCACTTTCACCACGCATGACTATCGAGCAGATTGTTGCCGAGGGCCTGGGGGTGCATGGCGGCGGGAGCGGAGAGGACGAGCGCAGGCTGGTGGAAGACAGTTTGCGCGAAGTGGGGCTCGACCCGGATATGCTCGAACGTTACCCGCACGAGTTTTCAGGTGGTCAGCGCCAGCGTATCGCCATTGCCCGGGCCATGATTTTACGACCCAAACTGCTGATTCTGGACGAACCGACCTCGGCACTGGATATGACCGTACAGGCCCAGATTGTTGACCTGCTGCGAGAATTGCAAAAGAAACATCGCCTCGCCTATCTGTTTATCAGCCATGACCTGAAGATAATCCGTGCGCTCTCACACCGGGTGCTGGTGATGAAACAGGGGGACATTGTTGAAACCGGTGATGTTGAGCAGATTTTTGACAACCCCAAAGAAGCCTATACACGCGAATTGCTGGACGCCGCGTTTCAGGATTAGAGCGGGAGACTCTCAGCCGCTCAGGGATGCCACATTCTCCACCGCTGAAAGGCCATAACCGTTAAAGCGCGTGGTCAGACAGGTGGAGTAAGCGCCGATGCCCTGGAAAATAATGTAGTCCCCCTCCTCCATATCCGAGGGCAAGGCCGTTGCATCTGAGAGCTTGTCGATGCTGTCGCAGGTGGGGCCAAAAACCGCATGGGTACTCGGCTCTGCCAGACGCGGTTCCCCCTCGGGCGAGATGATTTCAAGCCGGTCCAGAGGCCCGATTGAAACGAGTTCGGACAGACCGCCGTAAAAGCCGTCATTCAGAAACACATCCTTGCCGTCGCGGATGGCCTTGACGCGGGCGGCAAGGCAATAGGCATCGCCGACCATGGCCCGCCCCGGCTCGCACAGCAGTTGAGGCTGATTGTTGCCAAAGGCCTGTTTTGCAGCGTCAGCAATTTCGCTGAAAATTGCCTCAAGATGCGGTTCCTGTCCGGAAAGGCGGTGGGATGGGAAACCTCCCCCGACATTGAGCCGACCTATGGCAACGCCTGCCTTGCCGACAATCTCGGCAGCAGCGCTGATATAGGCTTTCCAGACACCGGGTGCCGTGCACTGGGTGCCGGGGTGAAAGCAGAGAGCGGGCGCATATCCCAGACTTTCCACCCTTTGTAAAAGTTCAATTGCCTCCGTCAGGTCGGTGCCGAATTTTGTGCCAAAGTCATAGGCCGCTCCATCAAGGGGAAGTCTGAAGCGTACGGCGATTTCAGTGGTGCCGGGGGGGAATTGTCCGGCCAGTTTGGCCAGTTCGGAAAAACTGTCCACAGAACAGGAGACGACACGGGCAGAAATGGCGCTGCCTATCTCGGCGCGCGAACGCACCGGGTTGTTATAATGAAGGGGCGCATCGGGCGCGATTGAGCGCACCTGTTCCATTTCCTCAGGGGAGGCCACATCAAAGGCTTCAATTCCGGCCGCGACAAGATTTGCCAGTACTTCGGGGGCGGGATTGGCCTTGACCGCGTAGGTCACCTGACCGGGAAAGCCATGCAAGAACTGACGGGCTTTTTCCTGCAAGGCATCGGGGCAGAAAAAGGCCACGGGAAAATCGGGTCGTTCATTGCGCAAATACTCAACCGGAGAATTCCAGATTGTCCGCGAGTGCTTCATTGCTCCACTTCTCCCTCCGTAAAACAACAAGGCCGTTCGTACACGGGTCCAAACAGTCTTTCAGCCAGTAGAATCGATCCTCGTGGTAAAATCATCGAATTATTCGGTTGAAATGCAGGAGTTTTTCGTCACTATAACGAAAAACATAGCGAAATGACATGGACAAGCTCGATTCTGATATTCTGGCGGCGCTGGCTGCCGACAGTTCCACCCCCACCGCCCTTTTGGCACGGCGCTTTGGCGTTGCCCGCTCCACCGTTCAGGCGCGCATCGAACGCCTGAAACGCAAGGGAACGATCGCGGGGTTCACCATCAAGCTGGGTGATGTGGCACTGGCCCGGCGCATCAAGGCCACGGTGCTGGTTCAGGTGGAGGCCCGCGCCAGCGCTTCAGTGGTGCAGCGCATCAGGGCGGTGCCTGAGGTGGAGATCATACATTCGACCAGCGGGCGCTTTGATCTGATTTTGCAGGTCGCCGCCGAAACCACCGGCGGTCTGGACAGGGTGCTGGACAATATCGGCTCAATTCCCGGCGTTCGCAGTTCGGAAAGCCTCATTCACCTGTCAACCAAGCTGGACCGCTCTGTTTGAGTGCATATGTTGTGCAACTTCAATCGCGGCCAGCAGGCTGAGCCCGGTGTGATAAAGCGGGTCAAGGTCGGGGGTCGAGGGGACATAGCTTTGCGGCCCCTCCCTGTTCAGCGTCTGATAGGCGATCGGCGGCTCGCCTCGCCAGTAGCGGGTGAAAAAAGCCTCATGGGCCCGGCTCCAGACGGCAAGCACTTCAGGGTTTTTTGTAACCTGATACATCAGGGCGGCGGAGCGGATGGTTTCGGGCAGAGACCACCAGGGGCAATGATCGTTAATCGGTTTTCCTGAAGCAATATCAAGAGAAATGGCGATGCCCGGCCCGATAAATCCGGCACGAAACGACGCAAGAAGAATTTGTTGCAGACGTTCGGCCATTTGCGGGGTGATATTTGTTCCCAGATGGGACAGCGCAAAGCCGACAAATTCGATGGAATGTCCCGGATTGCAGATGTCCCCGCCGGGTACATTGCGCAATAAGGAAGTGGTTATGTCCAGATGGTGCTCCAGCACATGGGCGATGAAGCGGTCGGCAAACCCTGTTCGCTCACCAAAACCCAAGCGCGACAGCATGGAAGCCGCTCCGAGCAGAATCATGCGGGGGCCGTAATCATCTTCCTGTGTTGCAAGTTCTGCCTCGGAAAGGGCGCTGCGCTCAGCCATCTGGAACTTTTTGGCTTCAATCGCTGCAATCACCCGGTCGAGATAGGCGAGATGTCCCGGTGTTTCGTCAGGCGCATGACGGACCGAGGCCGTAACCAGCCCCTTGGCAAAAAAAGCATCGGAATAGGTGTAAATGTCTCCGGGCGTGTTTTGGAGCTCGATTTTGCCGGTCTTTTCAAAATCATCAGCGGGGTAAACCGGTCGCATTTCCTTGTCATAACAAAAATATGCGTGACCGTTTCTGGCCTGCAAATCGCGCAAGCCCTCATAGAGCTTTTGCCCCGCTGCATCGGCGCGAGCGGCAAGGGCGGGGTCTGCCGGCGTGAGGAACGCCGCATAAGTGGCCAGCGCCTCAAGTCCACGCCCCTGTATCCAGCCATAGGTAAAATCAGGTCCGCACAGGCCCTCACCGGGAGCATAGTTCTCAAGCGTAACGGGGTTGAGCTTGGTGTTGAGAAAATACCCGTGCAGGAATCCTCTGTCCAGAATCCAGTTCAGGGTTTGCCTGTTGGCCGCCTGATATGTTTTGGCAGCCGCGCGGATAAAACCGTTGGTTTTGATCAATCGAGCGTTCCTTGCGTACCGCACATCGTTCATCTCCCGTTCATCCGCTGCCAAACAAGCTAGACCGACCGGTCTGACTCGGCAAGTGTACCGGCACCTGCGGCGGCAGACTACTTTACTTGAAAGCCGTGTCCGGCTTATTGTTGGCATCAAATTCAGAACGTTGAGGGTGAGCAGGATGCAACAGGCTTTCACGAACATTCTTGGACGGTTTGCCGCTCCTTTTGTGGGCGTCGTGTTGCTCGCTTTCGGGCTTTCCACGGCTGGTGCCCAGGAACGCAACATCACACTGTTGCCGGGGACCGACCTGCCCGGATTTGATTATTCCGTCATGAAGGATGTACCGGTTGAGACCTGTCAATCCACTTGTCTGGGCGACAATAATTGTCAGGCTTTTACCTATAACCAGAAGGCCAACTGGTGTTTTCTGAAAAGCGAAGCGGGGCCGGAAGCAGAGTTCGGGGCGGCAATTTCAGGCATTGTCGAAATGTCGCCAACATTCGAGGAAATCGCGGCGGCGCGCCAAGGCGAACTCCCCTTTCTCGCCTCCACAAACCTTGTCGGAGCAGCGAGCCGTTTCGCCGCTGAACTTGGTATCACCAACCCGCCACCTGAAGGGGTGACCTACGATGAACTTGTTGCTTTTGCTGGCGCGCAACAGGAGCGAGCCAACTTTCCCGAGGCGATAAATGCCTATCGTCAGGCGCTGGCAATCGCCAACAAGGACCCGGCGGTGTGGCTGGAACTTTCCGAAGCCGCCCGCGGGTATTTCGACGCGCAGTTGGCCAGTCACACCCCAGACTATGACGCCGCCATGGTCGCAACCCTTGCGGCACTGAACGGGTTTTTGCTGTCTGAGACGGTGAGCGAACGGGCCGAGGCACTGGCAATGTTTGCCCATGCCCTGAGCCGGCGCGAGATGTGGCGCCAGTCCATTTTTGCCTACCGGGCCAGCCTGGCTCTCATAGACAACCGGGCGTTGCAGGGCCGACTTGACGAAGTTTTGGCCCAACACGGTTTTCGCGTGACCGCAAACGAGGTGGATTCCGAAGCGGCAAACCCGCGCATCTGCGCCATTTTCTCCGACCCCCTGCCCCCGGGCGATATCGAAATGTCCGACTATGTGGTGGTTGCCAATACACCCCGCGTCGCCATTGAGACCGAGCAAAACCAGGTTTGCATCGAGGGTCTGAGCCATGGCAGCCGCTACGAAATCAAACTGCGGGCCGGGCTGCCTTCGGCCGATGGCGAGACCTTGCGAAAAGATGTGGAACTCAGCGTTTATGTGCCTGACCGCTCGCCATTTGTGGGGTTCGCCAACAACGCATACGTGCTGCCTGCCGGGCTTGGCGGCGGTCTGCCGATTACTTCAATCAATGCTGAAGTGGCTGATATCGCCATTTATCGCATTGGTGACCGCTCCATTGCCGCTGCGGTGCGCAACGGCATTTTTCAGGACACGCTGAACGAATATTCAGCCCGGGACATTGCAGACCTTTATGGAGAAAAAAGCTGGGAGGGTCAGGTTGACCTGGCCAGAGGAACGGCCAACGCAACCACAACGACCTCGATCCCCGTGTCTGATGTTTTGACCGACATAAAGCCGGGGGCCTATGTGATTACCGCAAAAATTCCGGGAGCCGAGCAGGCCTACTGGCGCGATGTGGCCACCCAGTGGTTCATAGTCACCGATCTGGGGCTGACTTCGGTCTCGGGTGAAGACGGCGTGCACGCATTTGTGCGCTCGCTCAATTCTGCCGAACCGGTGGTCAATGCCAATGTCCGGCTGATCGCAGTCAATAATGAAATTCTCGGCGAAGCGACAACTGATGCTGACGGACGGGTCAGTTTTGCGCCGGGTCTGTCGCGGGGGACCGGGGGCCGGGCGCCGCAATTGCTGGTGGCGGAAACTGAGGCTGGCGACTATGTGTTTCTGGACATTTCAAAGGCTGCGTTCGACCTGACCGACCGGGGCGTTGACGGTCGTCCCTCACCGGGCCCACTTGATCTGTTCGCCACCACGGAGCGTGGCGTCTACCGGCCGGGGGAAACCGTGTTTTTGACCGCGCTTTTGCGTGATGCCGAGGCCAGAGCGGTGGTCGAGTTGCCCCTGAGCATGGAAGTGGAGCGCCCCGACGGGGTGGTTGCCCGAACAGAATTGCTTGAGGACCAGGGCGCGGGTGGATATTTTGCTGAAATCCCCCTGATTGGCGAAGCCATGCGTGGTTCGTGGAATATCCGGCTTTTTGTGGACCCCGAAGCCAGCCCGCTGGCCAATGTCAATTTTCTGGTCGAGGATTTTGAACCAGAGCGGCTGGCCGTTGAAGTGAGCGCACCGGAGGGTTCTGTCGCGCCGGGAGAAATTACTCCGGTCAGCATTGCAGCCAAATATCTTTATGGCGCCACAGCGCCGGGGCTTGGTGTGGAAGCGGATGTCATTCTGCGCCCCACCAGTTCGCTTGATGCCTATCCGGGCTATATCTTTGGGCGGGAAGACGACCCCATCGAAACGGAGCGCGAGCCGCTGGGCCTTGTGGGGACTACCGATGAACAAGGCAATGCAGTCGCCGAAGTAATCGTGCCCGAACCGCGCACGACCACCCGACCGATGATTGCGCAGTTGCTGTTGCGTCTTCGTGACAGCAACGGGCGCACCGTCGAGCGCTCGCTGAGCCGTCCGGTTCTGGCCGATATGGAGCGCATTGGCATCAAGCCGGGGTTCGAGCCGGGAAGCGGTCCGGCGCGCGGAAGCGAAGCGGGGTTTGAGATTATTTCCGTGGCCCCGGACGGGGAAACCACCGCCATTGATGGTTTGGTCTGGACATTGTCGCGCATTGAAACCGATTATCAATGGTATCGGGAAGGCGGCTCGTGGAAATGGGAAGCCATCAGCACCTCACGCCAGGTCGCCAACGGCACTGTTGACACCAGGGCCGATATGCCGGTCCGCATCGGGGCCCAGGTCGACTGGGGCCGCTATGTGCTCGAGGTCGAGAGCACCGGAGCAAACCCGGCTTCGAGCAGCTATGAATTCTATGCCGGATATTATTTTGCTGATGCGGATTCGGACACGCCCGACACGTTGCAGGTGGCGCTGGACAAATCGAGCTATCGCATTGGCGACACCGCTGTGCTTCGTCTGGACCCGCAATATGGGGGAACGGCGCTGGTAATGGTGGTTGATGATGCCATCATCGACATGCAGGCGGTCGCGGTTCCTGCCGAGGGAACAACTGTATCCCTGCCGGTGACCGCAGACTGGGGACCAGGGGCCTATGTGACAGCCATGCTTTACCGTCCGGCAAGTGTTGCTGAGCGGCGGATGCCCGCGCGGGCGCTGGGTCTGGCTTTCGCCGATATTGACCCCGCAGATAGCCTGCTCAAGGTCGATCTTGATGCGCCCGCAGAGGCGCTGCCGCGCCAGCCGGTAAAAGCAACGATCAGTCTAGACAATGTTGCGGCCGGACAAAGCGCCTATGTGGCGGTTGCCGCCGTTGATCTGGGCATTCTCAATCTGACCAGTTTCAAGGTTCCCGACCCGGCTGGCTGGTATTTCGGCCAGCGCCAGCTGGGCATGGAATTGCGCGATCTTTACGGGCGGTTGATTGACCCAACCCAAGGGAGCCCCGGAGCCTTGCGCTCGGGGGGCGATGGGGCCGCAACCCGTCTGGGCACACCGCCCGCGACCTCGGTTCTGGTCGCCCTGCACAATGGAATTGTTCAGGCCGACGCTGAAGGCAAAGCTGATATCAGTTTCGACATGCCGGACTTTTCCGGGACCGTGCGCCTGATGGCCATGGCCTGGACTGAAACCGGCGTTGGCCACAGTTCGGCCGACATCATTGTGCGCGATCCCGTCGTTGTTACTCTGTCGCCACCACGTTTCCTCAGGGTGGACGACCAATCCCGCCTTCTGGTCGAAGTCAACAATATTGCGGGACCGGCGGGTACCTATCGCATTGATGTGAGCAGCGATGATGGCCTGTCGCTCGATACCGGCAATACCAGTGTTGAGCTTGGCGCCGGTGAGCGCACCGCCCTTGACCTTGGACTGACCGGCACCCGGGTGGGCAACCATCAGCTAAGGCTGGTGATAACCGCGCCAAACGGGGATGCGCTGGTCAAGGAGTTG
>DROE01000046.1 GCA_011322005.1 Devosia sp. | reverse complement strand
GCCGGTCTCGGCTTCAAACTTTGCTATCGTGTCCTCGGCGATATAGTCGGACCAGTTGTAGATATTGAGCGTCTGCTCCTGGGCCGTTGCCGCCCCTGCAATAACGGACGCCACAGCACCCAGTGCGATAAGTTTCCTCATTTTTTAACTCTCCTCGTTGGTTGTTATTCGTGATTGATTTTGCTCCGTAAAATTCCTGCCTAAACTCCCAGCCTGTCGCGCAATCCGTACCACCATGACCCCAGAACCGAATAGGGCACCGCCAGCTTGCGCCCGCCGGGAAACGGCACCCAGCCAATCCCGGCAAAAACGTCAAAGCGCGACAGGTCTCCATCAACCGCTTCGGACAATATCCTGCCAAACAGGTGCGAAGCGGTTACCCCGTGCCCGCTATAGCCGTGGGCAAAATAGATATTTGTCCCAAGACGGCCAATCTGGGGCATGCGCGAAAACGAAAGCGCAAAATTTCCGCTCCACGCATAGTCAACTTTGACCTCTGCGAGTTGCGGGAACACCTTGACAAGGTTGCGCCTGAGTTTTGCTTCTATGTCCACCGGGTCACTGCCCCCATAGACACTTCCTCCCCCGAATATCAGGCGATTGTCGGCACTCAGGCGATAGTAGTCAAGAATATAGCGCACATCCTCGATGCAGGCTTCCCCCGGAATGAGCGACCGGGCCAGCTTCTCCCCCAGCGGCTCTGTAGCCAGAACCTGGGTTGAAACCGGCATTACCCGCGAAGTCAGAGCCTCAACCACATTGCCCAGATAGGCATTGCCGCAAATTATAAGGGTCCGGCAGCTTATCTCTCCCTGAACTGTCCTGACCAGCGGCCGAGCGCTGGCGGTATCCACCGAAATAACCGGCGACATTTCACAAATAGTGCCCCCGTTTTTCTCGAAGGCCGCCGCTTCCCCCAGCGCCAGGTTCAGGGGGTGCATATGTCCCCCGGAATGGTCAACAAGCCCGCCCGCGTAAAACTCGCTGTTGACGTATGTTTTAAGCGTTTCCCGGTCGAGCAGTTCCTGATTGTCGATGCCGTATGCGGCCCACAGGCTTTTGCGAGCCTCAAGTTCGGCCATGTGTTTATCGGTGATGGCGGCAAACACATTGCCCTGTCTCAGGTCGCAGTCGATATCGTATTTTGCGATGCGCTGGCGGATAATCTCCCCGCCATCCTGCACGTTCGTAGCCACAAATTTTGCTGTGTCTTGCCCATAGCGTTTTTTGATGGTGCTGAGCGAGGCATTCAGCCCGTTGATTATCTGGCCGCCATTGCGCCCCGATGCACCCCAGCCCACCCGCGCACCTTCAACGATTGTAACCTTGTGGCCCTTCTCGGCCAGGTCGAGCCCGGCGGAAAGACCGCTATAACCCGCCCCGATGATGCAGATGTCGGTGTCGTTGGCTCCGGTGAGCGCGCGGCGTAAAGGGGCCGCATTGGCCGTGGCCGCATAATAGCTGTCGATATGGCCGCCATCCCCGGCATAGGAAACCGCCAGCGCACCCACTATACCGTCTCCAGATAAGTCGCATATTCAAAGCCTGATATGTGACGACGAAATTTTGCCAGTTCCTGACGCTTGCAGCCCGTGAACATAGAGCGCAACTGGTCCGGGTAAACCTCCCCCGCCAACTCCCCTTGGTCAAAGGCCTCAATCGCCCCGGCCCAGCTTTGCGGCAAATGTTCAAGGTCCTGCGCGTAGGCATCTCCTGTTATGGGCGGCGCTGGCTCGAGTTGCTTTTCAATTCCGTAAAGCGCGCCCCCCAGAACGCTGGCCATCACCAGATAGGGGTTGGCGTCGGCCCCGGCCACCCGGTGCTCGATACGCCGCGCTTTTGTCGGTCCTGCCGGAATGCGGATGGCGGCGGTGCGGTTTTCATAGCCCCAGCCAATTGCCGTGGGCGCATGGGAACCCGGCATCAACCGGCGGAATGAATTGATGTGCGGCGCAAAGGTCAGCGTCAACTCGGCCATGGTTGCCAAAAGGCCAGCCACCGCATTCAGGAGCATGGGAGAGCCCTGTTCGCTGCCATCGTCAAGGACATTGTTACCCGCCTCATCGAGCAGCGAGAAGTGAATGTGAAAGCCGCTTCCGGCCCGGTTGCCATAGGGTTTGGACATGAAGGTCGCGCCAAACCCGTGTTTGCGGGCAACGCCCCGGACCAGCCGCTTGAACAGGATGGCATCGTCGGCAGTTTTGAGAGGGTCGTTGGTATGGGTCATGTTGATTTCAAACTGCCCGGCCCCGTTTTCCGAAATTGCCGCATCCGCCGGAATGTTCTGCGCCTGGCAGGCCGCATAAACATCGTTCAAGAACCCTTCGAAATGTTCCAGTTCGTCCAGTGACAAAACTTCGTCCGAAGCAAGCCGCCGGCCCGAAACCGGTGAAAGCGGCGGAACGGGCCTGTCCCCGGACACATCAAGCAGATAAAATTCAAGCTCTGTCGCCACCACCGGCGTGAGCTTTTTTTCCCTGAAGCGCTGCAAAACCGCCGCCAGCGCCCGGCGCGGGTCGCCCTCAAACGGGGTGCCGTCATTCTGCGCCAGCCACAGGGGCAGCAATAATGTGGGTTTTTTCGTCCAGCTCACAGGCAGGAGGCCACGCCCGGTATATTCGCAGATGCCGTCGGCGTCCCCGCTCTCAAACACCATCTCGCTATCAGCGATGTCCTCGCCCCATATATCAACCCCCGCTGCTGACAGCGGCATTCTGACACCGCCCTTGAGCACCTTGGCAATGTCACTGACCGGCAGGCGCTTGCCCCGCATCACCCCGTTCAGGTCAAACAGGGCAGCCTGAACGCTCTCAACCTCGGGGTGCTTTTCCAGCCAGTCTGTGAACTCCGCCTGAGACATGAGGGAGATGTTTCCTTGTATTAGGTATTGTGATACCTTTATCAAAAAGGTATATCTTTTTTGCTGAATGAGTCAACTCCGACCGGGTCTACAGTGCCAGCCCGGCACCTGACCTGATCCCGATGTGCAAAGGAAACCAAAGGTGGATAAAACCGGATTTTCAATTCCTCCCTTGACGCGCACCGGGCAGATGACTTCGCACGAATATGTCTACGCGCGCCTGCGTTATGCCCTGATGACCGGCGCTATCGTGCCCGGTACGGCCCTGAAAATCCGGGCGCTGGCGATCTATCTCGGTATCAGCCCGACTCCGGTGCGCGAGGCGCTGAGGCGGCTTTGTTCCGAAAATGCGCTGGAGGTGCTGGGCAACCGGCGCATTGTCGTGCCCCGCATGAATGCCGGACGCTTTGACGAGTTGATTTTGCTGCGCGTGCATCTGGAATGCCTCGCCGCCGAGCGGGCGCTTCCCTACGTTTCCAACATTCTCATTGAAAAAATGGCCCTGATTGATGAGCAGATGGACAGGGCCGCCGCCGGACGCAACTACAATGCCCTGACCGTGCTCAATCAGGATTTCCACGAGCTTTTATATACCGCCAACCCCAACCAGAGCATCCTGCCGCTTATCCAGTCGGTCTGGCTCCAGCTTGGCCCCTTTCAGCGCCAGGTCATGGACCGGGTCCTGGATTATTATCTGGTTGACCGTCACAAGGAGATTCTGGACGCCCTGAAGGCCCGCAATGCCGCAGCGCTGTGCAAAGCCACAGAAGCCGACATCCGTGATGGCATTGGACGCGCCGGAGCCGAAGTCATGGAACAGGTTCTGGCCCGGGCCTGACATGAAGAAATTTCAATATCGCGTTGCCCATACCGAAGGAGACCGATGATGGCACCAAACACAAAAAAGGACTGGGAAAGGCTCGCCGCAACCATCAGCTTCCGCACCGATGCCTTCATTGACGGGGCCTTTGTCAAATCCGCTTCGGCCCGCACCTTTGCCTCCCTTTCCCCCATTGATGGCAGGCATCTGGCCGACATTGCCTGCTGCGGGGAAGAAGACATAAACCGCGCCGTCAGCTCGGGCCGAAAAGCGTTTGAGGATGGCCGCTGGTCGGCGCGAGCGCCCGCCGAGCGCAAGAAAGTCCTGCAGAATTTCGCCCGCCTCATCCGCGAAAACCTCAACGAGCTTGCCCTCACCGAAACCCTTGATATGGGCAAACCCATTGCCGACAGTCTTTCAATCGACATTCCGGCGGTCGCCAATTGTTTTGACTGGTATGGAGAGGCCATCGACAAGGTTTACGATGAAATCGCCCCCACCGCCCAAAGCGCTCTGGCGCTGATTGCCCGCGAGCCGCTGGGCGTGGTCGGAGCGGTCGTACCGTGGAATTTCCCCCTGCTGATGGCCGCCTGGAAGCTGGCCCCGGCTTTGGCCACCGGCAATTCGGTTATCCTAAAACCTTCCGAACGCTCCTCCCTGAGCGCCCTGCATCTGGCCGAACTGGCCATTGAGGCGGGCATCCCGGCCGGAGTGTTCAATGTCATCACCGGCCTTGGTCCCAAGACCGGCCGCGCCCTCGGTCTGCACATGGATGTGGACGGCCTGTTTTTCACTGGCTCGACTGAGGTCGGCAAGGCCTTCATGGAATATTCCGCCCGCTCCAACCTGAAAAAACTGGGGCTGGAGCTGGGCGGCAAAAGCCCCAACATCATTCTTGCCAGCTACAGGGACACAAAACACGCCGCCAGAACCTCCGCCGGGTCGGCGTTTTTCAATCAGGGCGAGATGTGCACCTGCCCCTCGCGCCTGAT
>DROE01000045.1 GCA_011322005.1 Devosia sp. | reverse complement strand
GCTGGTAAATCGGTTAAGTCGCGTCAACCCGTCAAGGGCACGAACATTTTCCGGGTCGAGTTCAAGAGCCTCCCTGTAGCGGGCATTCGCTTGCTCGATTTTTCCATTTCCGGCCAGCGAATAGGCAAGATCAAGATGTATGCTCACCAGACCGGGCTGTAATTCGATTGCCCTTTCGTGCGCGTCAATCGCCTCATCGAACCGGCCCTGACGATCAAGCGCACTGGCCAGGCGGGAATACATCAGACCATAGCGTGGTTTGACTTTTATGCCCCTGCGCGCAGTCTTTTCGGCGTCTTTAGCCAGACCGAGTTGCAATTGCACAAGGGAAAGATTGCCATAGGCATCGGCCAGATCGGGTTTGAGGCGAATGGCGCGGCGGTAGTTTTTCTCAGCCGCCGTCAACTGACCAGACGAGCGATATACATTACCCAGATTAACATGCGCCGTCGCCATTTTCGGGGAAAGCTCCAGCGCTTTTTTCAGATGGGTTTCTGCCTGGGCAATTCGCCCCGATGCCTGCAACATCATGCCCAGATCGTTGTGTGCCTGCGCGTGGGCCGGATTTAACTTGATGACATGTTCCATGATGGCGATGGCACGCGCGTGCTCTCCCAGGCGAAAGGCAAGGACTCCCCTCAGGTGAAGGGCATCCAGATGCAAGGGATCGGCGCCCAGTACCCTGGCACACGCCTCGTCCGCCTGGCGCAACTGCCCCTTGCGCATCAGGCGAACGGCAATCCCGAAGGCCTGGGCGACACTCAATTGTTTCTGGGCGTCAGGTGTTACGGGTGTTTTTTTGTTTTTGCGCCGTGCCATTCTTTTACCGCGACATCGGGGTCGGGGGCGGCGCGCTCGTACCCTCAATTTCCCTGACCTGTTTCCTAGAAAGCCGCTCACTTTCAGACTTGAGCTGCCCGCAGGCCGCAAAGATATCCCGGCCACGTGGCGTTCGCACGGGAGAAGCATAACCAGCCCGGTTGACAATATCGGCAAATGTTTCAATTCGTGCCCAATCCGAGCATTCAAACGGGCTGCCCGGCCAGGGGTTGAATGGAATGAGGTTGATTTTAGCGGGGATTTTGGCCAGCAGGCGCACCAGCTCACGCGCATCTGCGTCTGTGTCATTCACACCCTTGAGCATCACATATTCGAAAGTGATCCGGCGCGCATTGCTCAGGCCAGGATAATTCCGGCACGCTTCAAGCAGAGCTTCCAACGGCCATTTTTTATTGATGGGAACCAGTTCATTGCGCAAATCATCGCGAACCGCATGCAGCGAGATGGCCAGCATTACCCCGATCTCCTCGCCCGTGCGCCCGATATGGGAGACCACCCCGGAGGTGGAAAGCGTTATGCGTCGTTTGGACAGCGAAATTCCATCACCATCCGAGGCGATCAGCAACGCCTCTTTTACATTGTCAAAATTATAAAGGGGCTCGCCCATGCCCATCATCACGATGTTGGTGATGGCCCTGGTTTCTCCACCGGGCACCAGGCCATCTGTTGGCCGGTTTCCACCGGGGAAGTCTCCCAGCTTGTCCCGCGCCGCCAGTATCTGGCCCAAAATTTCCCCGGTCGTCAGATTACGCACCAGATTTTGTGTGCCTGTGTGGCAAAAACTGCAGTTGAGCGTACAGCCCACCTGTGAGGACAAGCAAAGCGTGCCCCGCCCCGGTTCAGGAATGTAGACCGTTTCCACGTCAACGCCGGGAAGATGAGGCCCGCGGGGATCATCAAATCGAAACAACCATTTACGGGTGCCGTCACTTGAAATCTGCTCGGAAACCGTTTCCGGCCGCCTCAGACGGAAATGGGCGGAAAATAAACTACGGGCGGCTTTGGAAATATTGGTCATTTTCTCAAAGTCTGTGACCCCGTTCACATAAATCCAGTTCCATAGTTGCCTGACGCGCATGCGCGCTTCGCGACTGCCCAGCCCCAGCCCCTCAAGAAGGGCCGACAGCTCAGCCCGGTTCATGCCCGCGACGTCATGCAGCACGGGCTCACGCTCCCCGGTTTGCGGTTGCTCCGGGGCGGCAGGAGCGATGTTAAGGGAAACTGTCATTTGAGCGTCAAACCAATACAAACAGGATTTTTGGGGAACCGGCTGTCCATTAGCATATGAACATTGCCTCGGACAAACCCGATCGCGGCATTCCGTTCACCGGCGCGGAAATTGTCGGCTTCAGCAGGCAGAGTTGATGGACCGGGAAGACGCCGTGGCCCCTGAGAGTGAAAATGTCTGCACGATTTTGACGCCCAGAGAACTTGTGCCTTCAATGCTTAGCGCAGACCCCGAGCGCAAATGCGCCGCAAAGCTTTCCGTCTCCCCCTCATCCTCAAGCCACGCGGAATCGCGTTGCGTGAAAAGTCGGTACTCCTTACCTCCCACCTTCGCAATGGCCACGCTATCCGGGGCAAACTCATATCCCGCAATCAGGTTGAATTCGTTTTTTATGCCTTGCGCTGTGCGGTTGGTCAGATAGATGCGGGCTTCGCCATATCCTTGGGGGGTCGGCTCAACAGATTTGGGAAGCGTGGTTGCAAAACAGATGACACCACTGCCATCGTTGGCGCTATAGGCTGACCAGTCACGAAAGTCACCCAGTACTCGTACCGACTGCGCAGATCCCGGACTCATCAGGCCCAGCAGGAACAAGCCAGCGGCGACTACAATACCCCAACGTCGCATCATCATGTTTGCTCTTTCAAATCGCGCCCGCCGACAACTGGGGGCATCCCGCACCTTGGCGTCAGTTACAGTCCGAATTGATTTTATTGAGAGCTGCCGTGACACCGAGCAGGGAGTAGGTATCGGTGGTATCGGTGCCACGCTGCGAACGGGCTTTGACGATCATTTCCGAGCCCGCTTTCATCGCGGCGACAAAAGCACCCTCTTCACTGGCACTGGCAAGCCAGGCAGCAGACCCCTCCACAACCATGTCATAACTGCGCCCATCAATACTCACTTCCGGAGTTGAATCCGTTTCCAGGGGATAGCCGACCAATGTTTGGACCTCGTTGCTCGTGCCCAGCCCTTTGCGGTCAATCACCAAAAAGTGTATGGGATCGCGGTTCACATTGGTCGGCAGCGCCTGCTGGGGCTGGCTTGAAACATAGCACAACAGCCCGTTGGCATCCGAGCCTTTCCATGCCGTCCAGAATTGAAACGTGCCCAGTTTTTCCACCTCCTGCGCAACAACAGAGCTCAGACCTGTCGGGCTCAGCAACAGTGCACAGGCCAGAATCCGGGTAAAATTTCCACGAGTCATCAAGCGCATCGCCAATCATTCCTATTTTGAGCAATCAGAGCTGTGTCGCCACTATTCCACAGCATGGTTACCAAGCTGCAAAGACTGTATGGCTTTTGAACTAAACGCGACATTAGCGGCAATTTTGTCTGCAATTTGGCGCAAACCCCGCCCCCCTCGGCCCTTTTGATACCTGATGATAAACGGACTGTTAACGCAAGAAGACCGCGACCGACAAACTCATTGCAGGAAATACTGCCCAGCGTGCGAAAGAGCAAAGAAGGCATGCTTTGAACCGAGTCTGGTCTCACAGCACCGTTTCGTTTTGCACAAGACGACAGCCTCACACAAACTCAAAATCCCCTGCATTCAGCGAATTCATGTTCACATTGCTCAAAAGCAGCTGATCAAGGCCCAGATTGATGACAGTATCCGAGCCGTTCTGGCTCATCAGACCCTGCAACTGGGAAAAATTATTCAGGCCGCCGAAGTCGAGCCGGATGCGATCACCGCCTGAGAGCGAGAAATCCTGAATGACATCCCAGCCGCTGCCATTGGCAAAATCAAACAGGTCGGCACCACCCCCGCCCCAAAGCTTGTCATTGCCCGAACCACCATCGATAAGGTCGGCGCCACCTCCGCCCTTGAGCTTGTCATTGCCGCTCTGGCCGAACAGCCAGTCGGTCGCACCGCCACCCTTGAGTGTATCTTTTCCGGTGCCACCGTACATGTCATCATTTCCCGAACCGCCCTTGAGAATATCTTTGCCAGCACCGCCCACCAGAGAATCATTTCCCGAGCCGCCCTTGAGATTGTCTTTTCCGCCCTGGCCAAAAAGGTCGTCGTCGCCCGAACCGCCGGAGAGCATATCATTGCCCAGCCCGCCATAAAGCTCGTCATCATCCGATTCTCCGAACAGCAGGTCGTTGCCATTGCCGCCGTCGAGCAGATCGGCACCCCAACCGCCATAAAGCCAGTCATTTCCGTCGTTCCCGCTCAGCCCGTCATTGCCGCCAAGTCCGTACAGCACATCGTCCCCGGTGCCGCCGGAGATGAAATCATCAAAATTGTAGCCGATGAGCGTATCGTCACCGCCATAGCCATAGATGGTGAAACTGTCATAGGCATTTGCCTGGATGGTTTCGCTGAAATCTGTTCCGTAAACATAACGCATGGTACCGGTCTCCCGCTGGCATTGTCATTGCCGATGACGCCGAATATGGCACACAACCGATGATCGCAGCCTGAGCAGCCCGTTCATATGGCGTTCATATTCAGGATTTTCAGCACGCACGCGCCGGCCTGGCCACCCGTTTTGCACCGGTCCCGGCAAAACAGGCCATAATTCAACTGCAGCGGCACAAGTTCCAGCCGGAACACTTGAACTTGCACGCCCGTATAGCCATATTGAACCTGAATTGGCAGGCACGGCCCGCCCCTTTTGGGGTGTGCCGGGGCCTTGCCTGAGGATTTTGTTGTCATTTGAGAGGTTCTGATTATGGCACAGTTCGACCGTCAGTCGACAAACGTACATACGGACGTAACCGCACAAATCGATGAGGGTCTGCGCGCCCACATGCTGCGGGTCTACAACTATATGGGCATTGGCCTGGCCATCACCGGTCTGGTCGCCTACTTTTTCTCCCAGTGGAGCGTCTCCAACCCCGCAGTGTTCGAGGCGGTCTATGTCTCGCCACTGAAATGGGTGGTAATGCTGTCTCCCTTTGCCTTCGTGCTGGCACTCTCCTTCGGCATCAACAGAATGAGTTTCGCTACCGCCCAGGCGGTGTTTTGGGGTTTTGCCACGGTAATGGGCATATCCCTGTCGTCAATATTCTTCATCTATACCGGCACTTCCATTGCCCGCGTGTTCTTCATCACTGCGGCCACATTCGGCACGATGAGCCTCTACGGCTACACAACCAAGCGGGATTTGACGGCCATGGGTTCGTTCCTGATGATGGGCCTGATCGGCATTATCATCGCCATGGTGGTCAATATCTTCCTGCAGTCTTCGGCGCTGGCCTTTGGCATTTCGGTGCTCGGTGTGTTGATTTTTGTCGGCCTGACCGCCTATGACACCCAGAAGATCAAGGAAATCTATGACGAAATTGATGGTTCGGAAGTGGCGGGCAAAAAGGCCATCATGGGCGCTTTGACCCTTTATCTGGATTTCATCAACCTGTTCCTGATGCTGCTGCGCCTGTTCGGCAATCGCAACTAGGTGGGAAAATACCTATTGAGTTACAAAGGGCTGCGGTTTGTTATGGATCGCGGCCCTTATCTTGTCGAGTGTGCCGATGTCCAATCCAGCCGAAAAGATTTCCCTGCGCCCCTATCAACCAGCGGACGCCGGGCCAATCTCCAGAATTTATGCCCATTATGTGCAGACCTCTGCGGTAACCTTCGATCTTGAGGCCCCCGGGGAAACGCAGATGGCGCAAAAACTTGATGCTCTGCAACAGACCGGACACCCTCTGATTGTCGCCTCTGGCCCCCGCGGGGTGCTCGGTTACGCCTATGCTTCAACCTACCGCACACGCCCCGCCTATCGTTTTACCTGCGAGAATGCCATCTATATCGCCCCCGATGCGTGCGGACAGGGATTGGGCAGTTTATTGATGGAGAAACTGCTGCATCAGGCGCGCGTGTTCGGTTTCAACCAGATGATCGCCATCATCACCGGGGATGCACAAGGCTCCATCGCCCTGCACAAGAAATTCGGCTTTCAGGTTCTGGGGGAGTTTCCGGAACTGGGCTTCAAGTTCAACAAGTGGCATTCAATTGTGCATATGCAGCTCAAACTGTGAGTGCGCGCCACCACCCTATTTCACCAGCGCAAATCCGGGATCCAGAACCCTGAGCACCCGCTCCAGGCCATGGCCGCGCTTCAGCACGCGCCCTTGCCGGTTTACCACCAGATACTGCCCCTGTTTGTTGCGCAATGATGGGCGTTTTTCGATTGTATAGAGGGCGTGAGAGGAATTGGCCCGATAGATTGAGAACAAGGCCCGGTCATACAGGAAATCCATCGCGTAATCGCACCAGGCACCGGTTGATACGTTGCGCCCGTAGAGATTGAGCAGACTTCTCAATTCATCGCGACTGAAACTGACGCGCTCAACCGAGTTGTTGAACCGATTTGCGGCGCCCGGGCTTTGCGCTCCGGACAAACAGATAAGAGAGCGCTCTTCACCGCCTTCGCTTCGCAAGGATTCGCTCATTATGCAACTCGTTCCGCCCGGACCCGGAGGATTATGATTGCGGGATTTATCAGGCAGATCAAGAGCATTGAGAAAAAATGAGGCAGCGGGTTCAAGAAATCATCCCAATTCTGTCACAAAAATTCCCTTCTTGCGCCAGATTGGGTTCCTAGAAACCAACCATAGCCTCCAGAGGCCGGCTCGTGGGCCGAAAGAGCCCCCAAACCATGACGCCCAATGAGCCGGCCACCCCCTGTGCTATAAGGTACAATCGAACAAATTTTCAACTAAATTCTGGCAAAACTGCAACCATCTCTCTTCACAACGGGTTGTGCCGGTGAAATTTGCACCCGCGGGGCTACATTTCAAACAGCGCAGCGCCGATGATTGGTCCCGGCAGCCCGTCCTTTTGTTGCTGAACCACAATGGCCACCCCGTCACTCTCTCCGCTTAAAACATCGGAAAGCGGCAAACGAAGCGCCGCCCCCTGCTTTGGTTCCCACATGCCCAGCACCTGCCGCGACGTCACAATCTGTACATAAGTAATGGAGTGTCCCCGGTTTTCGCCCCGGCTGATATCCACATCAGCCTCAGAGCGGTAAGTAACCAGCCAGATGGAGGATTCTGGATAGTCTTCATTACCTCCGATTCTGACCGCAAGAACTCCATCCGCATAAATCAGACCGACCTCGAGCGGCAGTTCGGCTTCGCTCAGGGCTTCTTCAATCTCAGCCCGCCGCGAACCTACCAGCCCCCTTGTGCCATTGATGATCAACTGCGGTGTATATATCCGGCTTTTGCCCCAGCTGCTCGCATAAGAGCGCTGCAAATCCGAATAGGCCGGATCCGCAAATGTATCAGCCCAGCCGATATAATCCCAGTAATCCACATGATAGGCCAGAGCCACCACATTGCGCCGGGCGCTCAATTCGCCCAGCAGTTCGTCCGCAGGCGGGCACGATGCGCAGCCCTGGCTGGTGAACAGTTCAACCACTGCGTTGGGAGAGGTACGAATTTCTTCACCAATACTTCCCCCCACAGCCCACCAGGCCAGAGGCGACGCCGCAGCAGCAACAAGTATCGCGCGAGAAATACTCTTGAGGGAGCAAAAAATCATTCTGAAGTTCTAGTCTCCCCTATCGTAAACTGCCACTCAAATTGAGGTGAAGCCTTGGGCCCGACCCTCCCTTGACCTTTTTCCCGTTCGCTTATCCTGCCACCAGATTGCGCAACACATACTGCAAGATGCCGCCATTGCGATAATAATCCAGCTCAATCTCGGTATCGATGCGGCACAGGGTTTTAATCGAATTTGTTGAACCATCGGCCATGGAGATATCCACATGCACATCGCAGCGCGGCGTGATAGAGGAGATATTGCCGATACTCACCTCTTCGCTGCCATCCAGTCCAAGGCCACGCCAGCTCTGCCCGTCAACAAACTGCAAGGGCAGTACACCCATGCCGATAAGGTTGGAGCGATGGATACGTTCAAAGCTCTCAACAATCACCGCCCGGACCCCGAGCAGCAGAGTACCCTTGGCTGCCCAGTCACGAGATGACCCCGTGCCATATTCCTTGCCCGCTAATATGACCAGTGGCGTGCCGGATTCCTTATAGGCCATTGCCGCATCGTAAATCGCCATTTCGTTGCCATCTGGCCCCCGGGTAAAACCTCCCTCAACTCCGCTCAACATCTGGTTTTTGATGCGGATGTTGGCAAACGTGCCCCGCATCATCACCTGATGGTTGCCCCGGCGTGCACCGAAGGAATTAAAGTCTTTGGGCGCAACCTGGCCATCTCTCAGATAGCGGCCCGCCGGAGTATCAACCTTGAAGGAGCCGGCGGGAGAAATATGGTCGGTCGTAATGGAATCGCCAAACAGACCCAGTATTCTGGCTTTCACAATGTCTCCAACCGGCTCTGGCTCCATAGCCATCCCCTTGAAATAGGGCGGGAGCTGAACATAGGTGGAGGCCGGGTTCCAGTTATAGGTTTCCCCGCCGGTAACCTTGATGCCCTGCCAGTTTTTATCGCCCTTGAACACATCCCCATAGCGCTTCCTGAACATGTCAGGGGTAACGGCCTGTCGGACAAAATCACTGATTTCAGCGTTGCCGGGCCAAAGGTCCTTCAGATAGACGGGCTGGCCGTTCTTTCCGGTTCCCAGGGGTTCACGCGTGATATCAACATCCATTTTTCCAAGAAGCGCATAGGCCACCACAAGCGGGGGCGAAGCCAGATAGTTGGCTTTCACATCCGGGTTGACCCGCCCCTCAAAATTGCGATTGCCTGAAAGAACCGAACAGGCCACCAGGTCACCCTCCTTGATGGCCTCGGAGATTTCCGGGTCCAGGGGGCCGGAATTGCCGATGCATGTGGTGCAGCCATAACCCACCAGATTAAAGCCAAGTGCGTCCAGGTCATCCTGTAAACCGGTGGCATTGAGATAGTCGGTCACGACCTGGCTGCCCGGCGCCAGCGAGGTCTTGACCCACGGCTTGACCTCAAGGCCCAACTCCCGCGCCTTGCGCGCCACCAGTCCGGCAGCTATCAGCACCGATGGATTGGACGTGTTGGTGCACGATGTGATCGCCGCAATCACCACATCGCCATGGGTGATGGAATAGTCCGCGCCCTTGACCGCAACCTGTGGATTGTCGGATTTGGCAAACTCCCTTGCAAGCGAGGCGGCGAATTTTTTGCTGGCATCACTCAGCGCGATACGGTCCTGGGGGCGCTTGGGTCCGGCAATACAGGGCACCACATCTCCAAGGTCGAGCTCAACCGTACTGGTAAAAACCGGTTCCGGTGCCCCGGTGTCCCTGAACATGCCTTGCGCTTTTGCGTAAGCTTCGACCAGCGCCACCCTATCCTCGTCGCGCCCAGTGGTCCGCAGGTAGCCCAGCGTACCTTCATCAACCGAAAAGAAGCCGCATGTCGCCCCGTATTCCGGCGCCATATTGGCGATGGTTGCAACATCCTCCAGCGACAGGTTATCAAGGCCGGGTCCGAAAAATTCCACGAACTTGCCCACAACCCCATGCTTGCGCAGCATTTCAACGACGCTGAGCACCACATCTGTTGCGGTGACCCCTTGTGCCACCTCCCCGGTCAACCTGAAACCGACAACTTCGGGAATGAGCATGGTGACTGGCTGGCCCAGCATTGCCGCTTCCGCTTCAATTCCCCCGACCCCCCAGCCCAGCACGGCAAGACCGTTGACCATCGTGGTATGACTGTCGGTACCCACCAGCGTATCCGGGTAGGCAAGGGTTTCTTCCCCGACCTCACGGGTCCACACGGTCTTGGCCAGATATTCAAGGTTCACCTGATGGCAGATGCCGGTGCCCGGTGGCACCACAGAGAAATTATCAAACGCCGACTGACCCCAGCGCAGGAATTCATAACGCTCGCCATTACGTTGATATTCCAGCTCTACGTTGCGTGCAAAAGCCTCGGCATTGCCAAACTGATCCACCATAACCGAATGGTCAATGACAAGATCAACCGGCACCAGCGGATTGATTTTTTGCGGGTCGGCACCCAACGCCACAGTAGCCTCGCGCATCGCAGCCAGGTCCACAACCGCAGGAACGCCGGTAAAGTCCTGCATCAGAACCCGCGCGGGACGAAACGCGATTTCCTGGTTTGACGAGCGTTTTTCCACCCAGTCTGAAAAGGCAAGTATGTCATCACGGGTAACCGTAAGACCGTCTTCGAACCGCAACAGGTTTTCCAGCACCACCTTGAGGGAGTTTGGTAATCTGGAAATGCCCGAAAGCCCGTTTTTTTCCGCTTCCGCCAGAGAAAAATACTTATAGCTCCTGCCATTCACCTCAAGGTTCTGTTTTGCGTTAAAGCTGTTCAAGGATTTTTGTGTCACGATATTGCCGCCTGTTTTGCGATGCCGGGGTTGCTGTCTGGAACCCGGACGAACTGGTGGGAGTTGAACGAGTGCGATGTCGTTCTGAAAATTCCTGCACCTTATAGGGCAATCAATTGCCCCTTGCCAGCCTTGGGTGCAATTCAATAACTATCCCCCATGAGCAATAACATTTCCCCCGGAAAAATTCACCTGCATGCCCGCGACATGAGTTGCCGCCGGGGCGACCGAACAATCTTCTCCGGCGTCGGCTTTCAGGTTTCGGGCGGCGAGGCTCTAATGGTCAGGGGAGCTAACGGTTCGGGCAAGTCCAGCCTTCTGATGTGCCTGGCCGGCATTCTGCCCGCCGGGGGCGATATTTCCTGGACCAGAGGTGATTCAAACCTGCCAGAATCCGATAGATTGGAGATGTTGCATTTTATTGGCCACCTGAACGCCATAAAAAATGAACTTACTCTAGCCGAGAACCTTCAATTCTGGTCCGCCATGTCTGGGGGAGAACACTCACGCATCACCGACGCGCTGGAACAGGCAAATCTGGCCGGGTTGGGCACCTACAAGGCCGGCCACCTTTCTGCCGGACAGCGGCATCGCCTCTCCCTTGCCCGTCTATTGGTTACACCCCGCCCCATCTGGCTGCTGGACGAACCAAGTTCCGCCCTGGACCGGCAGGGCGACCGCTGGGTTGCGGCCCTGATAGCGCGCCATATGAATTCCGGTGGTCTTGCGATTGTGGCGACCCACCTCCCCATCGCCCTTGATATGAACGCCAAGATGCGCACACTGGAACTGGAAAACGTCTGATGCAGCCATTTGGTGCAATGATCGTTCGCGACCTGAAACTGGCCTTCAGAGCCGGAGGTTCCACCATAACCCTGCTCGCTTTTTTCCTTTCCGTTGGCGTGATCATACCCATCGCAATCGGACCCGACAAAGATACCCTGGCCCAGCTGTCCCCAGCAATAGTCTGGGTCGCGGCCCTGCTTTCGGCCCTGCTCGGACTGGACAGGCTGTTTGTCGCCGACCGTGAGGATGGAACCCTTGCTTCACTTCGCCACGCATCAATTTCTCTTGAGGCTATTAGTTTTGCCAAACTGATCGTGCATTGGTTGGTTTCCGCGTTGCCTCTTATTCTGGCAACCCCGTTTATGGCCGTGATGTTGATTATGGATATGCCCACACTTTTGCGCACCATCGCCGCTCTGGCGCTTGGCACCCCTGCGCTGGTTGCCCTTGGTGCCTTTGGCGCAGCCATCGCCGTCACCCTGAAGCGGGGCGGTGTTCTCGCACCCGTTCTTATCACACCGCTGGCCATTCCCATCCTCATATTTGGCGTGAGCGCCATCCAGCCAGCCCCCGGCTCGGGCAGCTCAGGTGCCGCTTTCTTGTTTCTGGGCGCCTTAAGCCTGCTTGCCTTTGCTTTTGCCCCTTTTGCCATTGCCCTTGCGTTGCGGGCGGCAGATGAATAAACCCTCTGCCATGACCGATGCCGGCGCACCCACCAACTGGTTTTCCCGCCTCGCCCATCCCGGGGTGTTCCTTTCCTGGTCCCGGGACTGGATCATACCCTTGATCGCAACAACGGCAATCCTGTTCGCCATCGGGCTCTGGTATGCGTTTTTCAATTCACCCCCCGACTATCAGATGGGTGAAACCGTGCGCATCATGTATATTCATGTACCCAATGCATGGCTCAGCCAGATGGTTTACGCCCTGATGGCGGTTTCAGCCATTGGCACTCTGGTCTGGCGCCATCCCATGGCCGACGTTTCCATGAAAGCCGCCGCCCCGCTGGGTGCCGCCTTCACTGCTGTTGCCCTGTTCACCGGTGCCCTGTGGGGGCGACCTACCTGGGGCACATTCTGGGAGTGGGACGGACGCATGACTTCAACTCTGGTGCTTTTTTTAATGTATCTGGGGATTGTGGCGCTGTGGCGCACTTTTGAGGGGCAACCCCGCGGCGCCCGTATCATCGCCGTGTTTACACTGGTGGGCGCCCTTAACATCCCTATCATCAAGTTTTCCGTCGACTGGTGGAACACCCTGCACCAGCCCTCTATCATCAAGGCTGACGGCCTTTCGATGCCCGCCTCCCTTTATACGCCCCTTCTTATTATGACACTCGCCTTCACCGCTCTATTCTTCACCCTGCATATGGTGGGTATGCGCACCGAAATTCTGCGCCACCGTGCCAACAATCTCGAGCGCCGTCATGTCAGCGCGCAGAACCGGGGCACTTCCGGAACGGGCACATGATTGATCCGGGGCCCCACGCGATTTATATCGTTTCCTCCTATCTTGGCGCAGCGCTGGTTGTTCTGTTTCTGATCGTGTGGACTATGTTCAACGCGCATCGCCAGAAATCCCGTCTGGAGCAGCTTGAAAAACTGGGAATCCGCCGCCAGTCGGCCCTGACATCAACCCGGGAAGAAGAATAACGTGAAACGCGCCCTGTTCCTCTCTGTCCCCCTGCTGTTTGTCATTGTCATCATGGCAATTTTTGCCTCCCAGATAAACCGCGACACTTCCTTTTTGCCCTCGGTGCTGATTGACAAACCCGTCCCCGAGTTTGAACTTCCCGCCATTGAAGGTATTGAAGAGGAGATCGGCGATATTCCCGGGTTCTCCACCGCCGATCTTGTGGGCCGCGTCTCGGTGGTGAACGTCTGGGCTTCCTGGTGTGTTCCCTGCCGTCAGGAACACCCGCTGCTGACCAGACTGGCCGAGGAGGATCCCGGCCTGTTTCTAGTGGGCATCAATCAGAAGGATGCCGCTGAAAACGCCATCTCGTTCCTCAAGGAGCTTGGCAACCCCTACGATGCCATCGGTGCTGACAATATCGGACGGGTTTCCATAGACTGGGGAATTTACGGCGTGCCGGAAACCTTTGTGGTCAACGCTCAGGGCATAATCACCTACAAATTTGTCGGTGCCCTCTCAGAAGCAAGTTACGCAAGCTCCCTGCTTCCCGCCATTGAAGCGGCAAAACAGAGCGGCCCCTAAGAGATCTTACTCCGCCGGGTCCTCGGCCGGCGCATACCGGCTCAGCAGTTTCATCTGCAGCATCGAAAACACGATTGTTATCGGCATGATGCCCCAGACCTTGAAGCTCACCCACTGATCGGTAGTGAAATTACGCCAGACGATTTCGTTGAGCACAGCCAGCGCGAAAAAGAACACACCCCAGCGCAGGGTCAGGATTGACCAGCCCTTTTCCTGCAATTTGTAGACTTCACCAAATACATATTTGAGCAGGGAGTGGCCAAAAACCAGTCCGCCCAACAATACTCCACCGAACAGAACGTTAACGATGGTCGGCTTCATTTTGATAAACGTGTCGTCCTGCAGATAAAGCGTCAGTCCGCCAAAAACCAATACCATAGCTCCGGTAACCAAGGGCATGACAGCGACACGTTTCAACAGTACCCATGACAGGGAAAGAGAGAGAACCATAGCTCCCATAAACCAGGCAGTTGCGGCAAAAATGTCAGCCCGGGCATTGACGACAAAGAACAACACCAGCGGTCCCAGTTCCAGGGCCAGCTTGAGCAATTGAGGCTTGACCTCGTCCCAGTTGACCTCTTCTTCCTTGTTCTGTTCGTTCATGCCGACCCTACATCCTTGCTGCTGTGTGCCGGACCCTCTCCAGCAATGGCAGAGGCAAAATCTACAGCTGTGAACGCTTCCAGATCGTCCACGCCCTCTCCTACCCCGACAAAGTGGACCGGAAGCGCATATTTCCTGGCAATAGCCACCAGTATACCGCCCCGCGCGGTACCATCAAGCTTGGTCATCACCAGTCCGGTGACACCGGCGCGTCTGCCAAATGTTTCCACCTGCTGCAAAGCGTTCTGCCCGGTGGTCGCATCAAGCGTCAGCAGCACGGCATGCGGCGCGCTTTCATCCACCTTCTTCATAACCCGAATAATTTTCTCAAGCTCTGCCATCAACTCGTCGCGGTTCTGCAATCGACCGGCCGTGTCGATAATCAACACATCGCAATTGTCGGCCCTTGCTCTTGAGACCGCATCAAAAGCCAGCCCCGATGCATCCGCACCCGCCGGTCGGGTTACCACAGGTGCGCCGGTGCGTTTTCCCCAGATCTGAAGCTGCTCGATAGCCGCAGCGCGAAACGTATCCCCCGCCGCCAGCATCACTTTTTTTCCCTCATCGGAAAATTTCTGTGCCAGCTTGCCAATGGTTGTGGTTTTGCCCGATCCGTTCACGCCCACCATCAGGATAACAAACGGTTTGTCGCGGGTACCGGTCTCAAGAGGGCGCGCCACGGGTTCAAGAACCTTTTGCACTTCGGCGGCCAGAACGGCACGCACCTCCCCCGTGGAGATCTCCTTGTCAAAACGGTCTTTGGCAAGCTCCGCGGTTATGCTCATGGCTACATCAACACCCAGATCGGCCTGAATGAGCACATCTTCAAGTTCCTCAAGCGTGTCGGCATCCAGCTTGCGCTTGGTGAACACTGCCCCGATATTGTCGCTGAGCTGGTCCGAACTGCGCTTGAGGCCCGAAGCCAGCCGCGCCAGCCAGCCGCGTTTTTTCTCTGGCTCCTCCTCTTCACCCGCGGCGGATTTCGGCTCCGGCGCCTCCTGCACCGGATCAAAGGTCGCTTCGGGGGGTGCCGGTGAAAGGTGGGGATGCTCCTCCCCCTCTGCCGCTTCGGGCGTGACATGTGTTGGCACCGGGTCGGGGCGCTCATGTTCGGCCCGTTCAACCCATTCCGGCGTGGTTTCCGGTGGGCCCGGTTCAGGATGAAACCCAGCTTCGGCGGGTGGTTCTTTTTTTGCCTCGCCGGTTTCCTCTTCCGGCAGGGAACCTTTGCCAAGCAGCCGCCCAAGAAACCCCGGTTTCTTTTTGCTCATGCTACAGTCTCCTGAACCGCGCCCGCAAGCATTCCCTGTTCAATCGAAGAAATCTGTGCCTTGACAATGCATCCCGCCCGCACACCCGACAGCCGGACGGGCAAAAACTGCTCTGTACGACCCATATTTTCTTTTTCGACCAATACCAATTCCGACTTTCCCACACGGCTGGCCAGATGTTTTTCGAGCCGTAGCGCGCCTGCCCTGCGCAAGAGCGCGGCCCTTTCCTTGACAAAGCGCTTGGGCACCTGATTGGGAATGCGCGCCGCCGGTGTGCCTTTTCGCGGTGAATAGGGGAAAACATGGGTAAAAATCAGGTCGGCCTCATCAATTATGCTCAGCGAACGTTCAAACATCTCCTGGGTTTCGGTAGGAAATCCCGCAATAATGTCAGCACCAAAAACCACACCCGGGCGAATTGCGCGCGCTTTGGCGACGAACGCAAGCGTATCTTCTCGCAAATGCCTTCGTTTCATGCGCTTCAGGATGGTAGTGTCTCCCGACTGCAGAGACAGATGCAAATGGGGCATCAATCGTGGCTCCGCCAGGGCTTCAAACAGCGCATCATCGGCTTCGATCGAGTCAATGGAAGAAATCCGCAACCGCATGAGATCGGGCACATGCCGCAATATCTGCAACACGAGCGCCCCAAAACTGGGGGATCCGGGCAGATCGGCACCATAGGACGTGATGTCGACGCCGGTCAGCACCACTTCCATATATCCATTGCCGACAAGTTTTTTTATCTGTTCGACAATGTTTCCCATTGGCACTGAGCGCGAGGGACCCCGCCCGAACGGGATGATACAGAATGTGCAGCGATGATCGCAGCCGTTCTGAACCTGCACAAAGGCGCGCGCCCTCCCATCCATACCTTCGATCAGATGATTGGCGGTTTCCCGCACCGACATGATGTCATTGACCTGGATTTTTTGCGCCCCCGACACACCAAAATGCAGATCTTGGTAAGTTTCCGCCTGCAGCTTTTCATGGTTGCCGATGACCAGATCGACCTCCTCCATTCCGGCAAATGTTTCCGCCTCGGTCTGTGCCGCGCACCCGGTAACAAGAATCTTGCGCTCCGGCCGGGCACGCTTTGCCTTGCGGATGGCCTGGCGTGCCTGACGCACCGCCTCACTGGTCACCGCGCACGAATTGACGATCAGCACATCGCCCAGATCGGCT
>DROE01000044.1 GCA_011322005.1 Devosia sp. | reverse complement strand
GTCGGCATTGTCTGTGCACGGCGCGCTGGCGCTCAGGTTCGCTTCACGCAGCAACGCGTAGTCGGCCACATAGGCTTCAAGACATCCCCGCTGCCCGCACCGGCACAGCGCCCCCTCAAGATGAACTTTGGTGTGTCCGAATTCCGCGCCGCACCCCCGAGCGCCGCGATAGATATTGCCGTCAATTACAATGCCCATGCCCACGCCCTGCTCAATGGTCACCACAATAAAGTTGTTCACATTGCGTCCAAGGCCGAACCATTGCTCGGCCAGTGCAACCAGGTTCACATCATTGTCGATGAAGAAGGGCAGGGGGATTTTTTCCTCAAGCAGAGGGCGCAAGGGCAGGTTGCGCTCTTTCAGGGTGGGTGACCAGTGTACAAAACCCCGCCGTGCGTCGATGATTCCTGCCAGCCCGATGCCGACCCCCGACAGGTCTTCAGTTTTAAGGCCGACTTTCGCTGTTGCCCGCTCAAGCAGTACTTTGGCAAAGTCCACTATTTCTTTCTGGTTGAGCGTTTTTTGAGGAAACTTTTGCGAATATTCGCCGCGTAGCGTTCCCTCAAAGTCCATCAGGGCAACCGTTGCATTCTTGTCCGCCAGTTTCAGGCCCGCCACCAGATGCGCCTGCCCGCGAATTTTTAAGTCCACGCGGGGGCGGCCCCGCTTGGCATCACTCTTCGAACTGGTGGGAGAGACCTCCTCAATCAACCCATAGTACAATAGTTCGCCGGTTATTGTTGTGACGGTAGCCGGACTGAGGCTGGTGGCTCGCGCGATATCAATGCGCGCGACCCGCTCATGGCTGCGGATGGCTGCAAGCACCAGACGGCGCCCCGTTTCGCGCTGGTCTTCAATTTGCCGTGCCTTCATGCTGAACTCTGGTGCACCCTCAAAATATATGGCAATAGCACATATTCAATTTAATTTGACGGGTGAAATATATAGTGCTACTCGAAGTAGGACTCAAGGGAGAAGTGCACCTTTCGCACCTCGGGTCTTGGAATTCTCAGGAGGAATATCATGAAAAAAATAGCAATCTTTGCTGCTGCCATTCTGACGGCAGGTATTGCAGGTGCTTCAGTGACGACCCCGGCCATGGCCGGAAGTCATGGCATCACCGTGGGCGTCAGCTGGTCAAATTTCCAGGAGGAACGCTGGAAAACGGACGAGGCCGCCATCAAAGCCGCTCTTGAAGCTGCAGGCGCAACCTACATTTCCGCCGATGCCCAGAGCTCTTCCGCAAAGCAGCTTTCTGACATTGAAAACCTGATTGCCAGTGGCGCCGATGCGCTGATTATTCTGGCCCAGGACGCTTCGGCTGTGGGGCCGGCGGTCGATGCAGCATCCGACGAGGGTATCCCCGTAATCGCCTATGATCGCTTGATTGAAGACAGCCGTGCATTTTATCTCACCTTCGACAATGTCGAAGTCGGGCGCATGCAGGCCCGAGCGGTACTTGCCGCGCAGCCAACCGGCAACTACGTCATGATCAAGGGTTCGCCCACTGATCCCAATGCCGACTTCCTTCGCGGTGGTCAGCAGGAAGTGTTGCAGGCTGCCATTGACGCCGGCGACATCACCATCGTTGCCGAAGCCTACACAGACGGCTGGCTGCCTGCCAATGCCCAGCGCAATATGGAGCAGATACTCACCGCGCAGGACAATAATGTCGACGCGGTTGTTGCATCCAATGACGGCACGGCGGGCGGTGTTGTTGCGGCCCTTACCGCTCAGGGAATGGAAGGTATTCCCGTTTC
>DROE01000043.1 GCA_011322005.1 Devosia sp. | reverse complement strand
GGTGAGGGGGGAATTGACGGAACCTAAATCTCCCGGAACCCGCCTTTGCGAACATCATAAATCTGTCCGCGTTCCGTAAAATCCGGGCTCAGCATATCAACCAGCTTTGGTGCAATCTCATCAGGAGTTGGCAGGGTCTTTGGGTCCTCGCCGGGAACGGCCTTGGCCCGCATAGCTGTGCGTACCGCGCCGGGATAGAACACGTTGACGCCCATTTTGGTTTGCTGCAATTCGTTGGACCAGGCCTTGGCCATGGCGTTCAGCGCCGCTTTGCTGGCCGCATAAAGGCCCCAATAGGCCTTGCAGCTTTGTGCCGAACTGGAAGAAACAAAAACCACCCGGCCGGCTTTTGCCTGACGCAAAGGCAAGTCAAGCGAGCGCACAAGGCGGAACGGGGCAGTGACATTGATGTCCATCACCTTATTGAATTCCTTGGGCGCGATATGGGGCAGCGGGGAGATCACTCCCAGCACCGCCGCATTGACAACCAGACCGTCCAGGTGACCCCAGCGCTCGAATATGGAATGGCCCAGCCGGTCGATGGCATCCCCGTCTGTCAGGTCCAGCGGCACCAGCGTTGCCGAACCTCCCAGTTCCTGAATTTCATCATCCAGTTCTTCCAGCCCGCCAACGGTTCTGGCAACAGCAATGACATGCCCCCCCCGCCGCGCTGCTTCCTTGCTTACCGCATAGCCGATGCCTCGTGAGGCGCCGGTAACCAGCACCACTTTATCTTCCAGTTCCCTTTGCATGTTTTATACGGCCTCGCGTAGCATCGCGACCTGTTTGGGGGAGATGCCCGCTTCATCAAGGTCTGTGAGAGAAGTGGGATAATCGCCGGTAAAACAATGGTCGGTAAACTGGGGTTGGCGCGCGTTGCGGGGAACGCCCCCCACCGCTTCGTAAAGCCCGTTGATGGACAGAAATTCAAGCGAATCCGCTCCGATAAACGCCCGCATCTTTTCGGGATCGGGGTGCTGGTTGGCCAGCAGCTTGTCCTTGTCCGGTGTGTCAATGCCATAAAAGTCCGGGTGGATGATTTTGGGACTGGCAACCCGCAAATGCACTTCGCGCGCCCCCGCATCGCGCATCATCTTGACGATTTTTATCGAAGTCGTGCCCCGGACGATTGAATCATCCACCAGAATGACCCGCTTTCCGTCCACCTGGTCGCGGTTTGCCGAGTGCTTGAGTTTCACTCCCAGCGCCCGGATATGTTGGCTTGGCTCGATAAAGGTGCGCCCCACATAATGATTGCGGATAATGCCATATTCAAACGGAATTCCAGAAGCCTGAGCATAACCGAGCGCAGCAGGCACCCCCCCATCCGGCACCGGCACCACCACGTCTCCTTCGACCGGAGCTTCTACCGAAAGATTGGCCCCCATGCGCTTGCGCGCCGAATAGACGCTGCGCCCGCCCACGATTGAATCGGGGCGCGAGAAATAGACATATTCAAACAGGCAAAGCCGCTCCGGCCCGGAATTGGGCAGTTTTTCGGAACGCTCCGAAATCGAGCCGTCCAGCAGACGCTGGAATATAACAACCTCTCCCGGTTCCACATCGCGGATATACTCAGCCCCGATGATATCCAGCGCGCAGGTCTCAGAAGCAAAAATCGGGCTGCCCTCGAACATGCCCAGCACCAGCGGGCGAATGCCGTTACGGTCGCGCGCCCCGATGAGTTTTGTCCGGGTCATTGCCACCATGGAATAGGCACCCTCGACCTGGGCAATGGCTTCGACAAAGCGCGCCGCGCTATCCTTCTGCTTGGCCCTCGCAATCAGATGCAGCACCACTTCGCTGTCGGAGGTGGACTGACAGATCGCGCCCTGCTCGATAACCTGACGGCGCAAGGCCATGCCGTTGGTCAGGTTGCCATTGTGGGCAATGGCGATGCCTCCGGCGTTCAACTCGGCAAACAGGGGTTGCACGTTGCGCAAAATTGTGTCGCCGGTTGTCGAGTAACGCACATGTCCCAGCGCTGAATTTCCCGGCAGTTTGTCCATCACCGAAGCATCGGTGAAATGGTCTCCCACCAGTCCCAGCCGCCGCTCCGAATAGAACTGGCTGCCATCAAAAGAGACGATACCCGCCGCCTCCTGACCCCGGTGCTGCAGGGCATGCAGGCCAAGTGCGGTCAGCGCGGCGCTGTCCCTGTGCCCCAGAACGCCAAACACGCCACATTCCTCATGTAACGTGTCCTCGTCAGGGTCAAACCAGCCCGCCCCACTGACAGAATTTGAAATCATATCCGATAAGCTCACAAGGTAGGATGACTTCTTAGCCCGCTTGCCCGATTCGAAAAAGCGCGACAACCAGAAGCAGGTGAGAGGTGTTCAAGCCGCCGTATTGCTGATCGCGGGTGCCTCGACCGGTGGCTCGGTTTCAAGAGGCACCTCACCGGAATCCGTTCCCTCATCCAGTTCTTGGGTGGGAAGGTCTATGCCCTCTTCGCCCCCGCGCTGCAAAATTTCGCTTACCTGCCGTTCCAGATCATCGGGCAGGGCGGTCACCAAAGAGTCCCCCAGAGAGGAAAGCACCGGCAAGGAGCGTGATTCAAGCGCCCATGCCGGAAGGCTGGTCCCCAAAAGCCACTGGCCGAATATCACCACAACCACGCCTATCAGTACCCCGCGCGCCGCGCCGAAAACAAAACCCAAAGTCCTGTCAAGTGGGCCGATTTTGGAATCAACCACGAAGTCGGCAATGCGGATGGTAATCAGGTGCAGCACAATCAGCGTTACAATGAAGCTGACCATGACGGTGGCGATGTCGGCGACAATCTCCTCGCGGATATAGCTCCGGGCGATATCCGGGTGCACCTGCCACATCCACACAGCAACCAGCGCCGAGCCTGCCCATGTGGCCAGCGACAGCACTTCGCGGGTCAACCCGCGCGCCGTTGCTAGAATGGCCGATATGAATACCAGCAACCCAATACCTACATCAAACGCTGTCAGCATGTTTGTTCCGTCCGCAATCTGCTCCGATGTTCCTGTCGTTTAGCTCGAAACCCTGCAAATTCCAAGCACTCCGGCACCAACGATTGCCACTGGTGACCGGTTTTTTGTCTTTCTGTGGCTATTGAGTTGTTTTTTGGTGAAAAACATCCCCGCTGGGTCAGGCTGTTTTGGGTTTGCTTGCCGCAATGCGCCCCGCCAGTTCGGCCAGCGACGAGAATTCGAGCAGGTTCAGGCCCGTAGAACCTTCGCCCTTGCCCCCCCGACCGGTAAATGCCGAGTTAAAACCCAGCTTAGCTGCCTCGCGCAGCCGCAAGGGCGTGTGTACCACCGGCCTGATCCCCCCCGAAAGCGAGATTTCGCCAAAATAAACCGCGTCGGAAGGCAGGGGAGCACCGCTCAGCGAGGAGATAAGCGCTGCTGCTACCGCCAGGTCAGCCGCCGGTTCGGAAACCTTCAAGCCCCCCGCAACATTGAGATATATATCGTTGGCCCCGATACGCACCCCGCATCTGGTTTCCAGCACCGCAAGCACCATGGAAAGGCGGGCGCTGTCCCAGCCTACAACCGCCCGGCGTGGCGTTCCCAGAGGCGAGGGCGCAACCAGCGCCTGAATTTCAATCAGAACCGGCCTTGTTCCCTCCATACCGGCAAAAACCGCGGAACCGGTGGCGCCCTCGTCGCGCTGGTCCAGAAAAAGCGCGCTGGGGTTGCTCACTTCTTTCAAGCCCAACTGCGTCATCTCGAATACGCCAATTTCATCGGTCGGCCCGTAACGGTTTTTCACCCCGCGTAAAATTCTGAACGTGTGGCTGGCGTCCCCCTCGAAATAAAGCACGGCATCAACCATATGCTCGACCACCCGCGGGCCGGCAATCTGCCCGTCCTTGGTCACATGGCCCACCAGCACCACCGCCGCGCCGGTTTTTTTGGCAAATCGGGTCATGGCCTGGGCGGAGGTGCGCACTTGGCTGACCGTGCCCGGCGCGCTTTCCACCCTGTCGGTCCACAGGGTCTGAATTGAATCAATAACGACAAAATCAGGTCTATCCGTTTGTTCCAGCGTTGCAAGAATGGTTTCCACATTGGTTTCACTGGCCAGATTGACATCTGCTCCGCTCACCCCCAGGCGCCTTGCCCGAAGCCGCACCTGCGCGATGGCCTCTTCACCCGAAACATAGATGACCCGGTTTCCCCGCCGCGCCAGATTGGCCGCCGCCTGCAACAAAAGGGTGGATTTGCCAATTCCGGGGTCCCCCCCCACAAGGACCGCCGAACCCTGAACGAAACCGCCCCCGGTTACCCGGTCCAGTTCGGCGATACCTGTGATAATCCGCGCCGCGTCTTCGCTTTCCCCCGATAGCGGCACCAATTGTGTGGGCGAACCGGCGGCCTGTGCTGATTTGGGGCCGGCCCCCACCCCTGCATTGGTTGTTTCTTCAACAATGGTGTTCCATTCACCACAAGACTCGCACCGCCCCGCCCACTGGGTTAAAACCGCTGCGCACGACTGGCAGACAAAGGTGGATTTTCGCTTGGCCATGGCCTTTTCCCGCACCGGTTCCTGAAATGAAGCGTGAGGCGAGGCTCACTCCTGAAAGATATTGCCCGACTCGTCCTTGTAGAAGCGATCAAAACGCCCGTTCAGCGAGGTCAGGATTTCATAGCCTATGGTGTCGGCGCTGTCCGCAAGGTCATCAATGGATATATTGGGGCCGATTATCTCGGCAAAAGCACCCGGTGTGGGCAGGTCGGTGTCAATGTCGGTTATGTCGGCGGCAAAACTGTCCATCGACACCCGCCCCACGACGGGCACCACATGGCCGCGAATAGCGACATGTGCGCCGGGCCGGCCATTGGAAGAAGAAAGGGCGCGCAAAAAACCATCCGCATAGCCGTGGGCGACAATGGCCAGACGGCTGTCCCGGTTCAGGGTCTGCGTCGCTCCATATCCCACACTCTCGCCCGTCCTGGCTTCACGAATCTGGATGATGGGCATCTCAAGCCCGACGACCGGTGCCATCGGGTTTGGCCGCCCCTGAATGGCGCGCCCCCCATATAGAGAAATGCCCGGCCGGACCATTTGAAAGTGGCTTTCGCGCCCTCCCAGCGTTCCGGCAGAATTTGCCAGCGAGGCGGGAATGCCCTCAAACTGTGCCAGCAGCGATTGAAACAGCGCCCGCTGGGTGCCGTTTTTTTCGTGCCCCGGCACGTCGGCGCAGGCCAGATGGCTCATGATAACCTGAGGCTTGTAGCCCGAACCTTCCATCCGCGCCTTGACTACAGACGCTTCCTGCAACCTGAATCCCAGCCGGTTCATGCCTGTATCAAACTGAAAGCCGGCCGGTATCGCGTCACCCTTTTGCGTGCACAGGTTCAACCACTCATCAAGCATCGCCATAGAGTTGAGTATCGGCATCAGGCGTTTTTCCGCATAAAGCGCACCCGCACCGGGATAAAGACCGTTGAGGACAAAAATGTGTGCCTCAGGAAGTGCCTCCCGCAGGTCCAGCGCTTCATCAGGGGTGGCGACAAAGAAAAATTGCGCCCCCGCCCGGGCCAGCGCTTGCGCAACCGGAACCATTCCGCATCCATAGGCATTGGCCTTGACCACCGCCGCGGTAAGCGCGGTATTGGAGATTTTGTCCAAGCCCTGCCAGTTGCGCGCAATGGCCCCCAGGTCAATGACCAGGCGACCGTTGAATTGCGAGGATTTCGAGGTCACAAGCCTACCTGTCGCGCCGTTCGGGTGAATATTCATTTCGTGCCAGATTTGAGAAGCGGGTTAAGTGATCGGTAAATGCAAGTTTGACGGTACCGGTGGGACCATGGCGCTGTTTACCGATTATGACCTCAGCCATTCCGTGCACAAGTTCCATTTTGGTCTGCCACTCGGTGTGCTCGGCGGTTCCGGCCTGGGGTTCCTTGCCTTTCAGATAATATTCCTCGCGATAGATGAACAGCACCACATCCGCATCCTGCTCGATGGATCCCGATTCACGCAAATCCGAGAGTTGCGGGCGCTTGTCGTCGCGGTTTTCCACCTGCCGGGAGAGCTGGGACAGCGCGATAATGGGCACCTCAAGCTCTTTGGCCAGCGCCTTGAGCGAAGTGGTGATTTCGGTCAACTCCTGCACCCGGTTTTCATTGGCCCTTTTGGAGGACCCCGAGAGCAGTTGCAGATAATCCACGATCAGCAGGTCCAGCCCCTTTTGGCGTTTCAGGCGCCGGGCGCGCGCTGCCAGTTGCGAGACAGAAATGCCACCGGTATCGTCAATATATAACGGTGCCTGCGACAGCGTGTTGGAGGTATCCACAAGCGTTGAAAACTGGCCTTCGTGAATATTGCCCCGCCTGATATCGGACGAAGCAATGCCCGATTGTTCGGCCAGAATACGTGTTGCCAGCTGTTCCGAACTCATTTCAAGCGAGAAAAACCCCACGATGCCGCCATTCTCCGCCTTGATTCTGCCATCCGCCAGCGTTGCCGAGCGATAGGAGCGTGCCACCTCAAAGGCGATATTGGTGGCCAGAGCCGTTTTGCCCATCGCCGGGCGTGCCGCCAGAATAATCAGGTCCGACCCCTGCAGGCCACCCATCAGCCGGTCCAGTTCTGTCAGCCCCGTGGCGATGCCCGACAGGCCCCCGTCGCGCTTAAATGCTTCCCCCGCCATCTCAATGGCGTCGCGCAAGGCATTGTTAAATCCCTGAAACCCCCCGTCATAGCGGCCCTTTTCCGCCAGATCGAACAATTGGCGCTCCGCCGATTCAATCTGCTTGGCCGGGGTGGCCTCCACGTCGCGCCCATAGGCGGTCTCGACCATTTCCTCACCGATTTGAATCAGCGCCCGCTCCAGCGCCAGATCATAAACCGTCTGCCCGTAGTCAATGGCGTTGAGAACCGTGGTCGCTTCCGCCGCCAGCCGCGCCAGATACTGGGCCATGGTCATGTCTTCAAGCAACTCGTCGGGCAGGAAAGTCTTGGCTGTTACCGGGGTTGCGGTTTTCCCCGCCCGGATGATCTTGTCGAGCACCTCATAAATGTCTTTGTGCACGGCTTCATAAAAATGCTCCGGCTCCAGAAAATCAGAAACCCGGTAAAACGCCTCATTGTTGACCAGAATAGCACCGAGCAGCGCCTGCTCCGCATCAATATTGTGCGGCGCAAGGCGATAGGGGCGTTCATCGCTTTCCGGATGGAGCCGCTGCACCGCTTCCATTCACCAATCCCCCAAACCCAAGGCCAAAACTACAGATGCGAAACCATGGCCATTTTTTAACCACATTTGAACGAGTCGAGAAAGCCGATGCGTACCAATTCGGCCGCTTCTGCAACTTATCTGATTCTTGTTGTGATCAGTGGGGATAAGTTTTTCGCAGGGCGGAACCGTTCACGGCCGGTCTGCTATCTCCTGATACCGACTGATAGCCGGAGTTTGCCGCAAAAAAAAGGCCGGTGCTGAACCGGCCTTAGAAACTTGATGCCGCGCCCGAAAACCCGGCAGAACAGCTTATTTTTCTTCGGCGTCGCCGGAAGTGCTGCTTTCGCCGCCATCCGTCTGGGATTGTCCCTCTTCGTCCGCCTCGGTATCGCCTTCTCCGGCTTCCGTCAGGGCCTCGTCAGAGACAGCAGCTTCATCTTCGTCCTCAAAACTGAACACGGTCATGTCCTCGCCCTGCTCCTGACGCTCCGCTTCCGCTTCCGAGCGCGCTACATTGACATTGACACTTACCGAAACTTCGGCATGCAGGTTCAGGGTGATCTCATGGATGCCCACCGTTTTGATCGGCAGGGGCAGATCGATGTGAGATTTATTCACCGAGAAACCTGCTTTGCCCAACCCCTCGGCGATATCACGCGAGGAGACTGAGCCATAAAGCGTGCCCGCCTCCGACGCCTGACGGATCATGACTACCGAGGCACCGTTCAGCCCCTCGGCGATCCCGGCGGCCGATTCACGACGCGCGATATTGCGTTTTTCGATTGCTTCGCGCTCTTTTTCAAAGCGCTCCCGGTTGGCTGGTGTTGACCGGATGGCCTTTCCCTGAGGCAGAAGATAGTTGCGGCCATAGCCGTTCTTGACCGTAACTTCGTCGCCCAGCGAACCAAGGCGGCCCACGCGTTCAAGAAGGATTACTTTCATTTGATTTACTCCTGATGCTGTCCCGTCGCTGGAGCGGTTGCTGTCTGAACCCGGCAAAGGGCAGGGCAGCCTGACTCCAGCATTTCACGGTTAGAGGGGCGGGACCATCCCGCACCCCAACGATATTGTTTTTGCCTATTTCACCAGAAAGGGCAAAAGTCCAAGAAAGCGCGCGCGTTTGATGGCTTTTGCCAGTTCGCGCTGTTTTTTGGCCGACACTGCGGTGATGCGGCTGGGCACAATCTTTCCACGCTCTGAAACATAGCGCTGCAACAACCGGACATCGAGATAGTTGATGGTGGGCGCGTTGGCACCGGTAAACGGGCAGGTTTTGCGCCGGCGCTGAAACGGGCGGCGGGCCTGAACTGTGGTGAGGTTCTTGATTGCCATTTTATGTTTCCCCTCTATCGCCGCGGACGACGATCGGAACGATCGTCCCGGTCGCGTTTTTGCATCATTACCGAAGGACCCTCTTCAAGGGCGTCCACGCGCAATGTCAGGAAGCGCAATATGTCTTCATTGATGCGCATCTGACGTTCCATTTCGGCCACCGCCTCATGGGGAGCGTCGATATTGAGCAGCGAGAAATGAGCCTTGCGGTTTTTGCGAATGCGGTAGGCCAGGGTTTTCAGACCCCAATATTCCTTCTTCTCGACCTTGCCGCCATTGCTTTCAAGAAGCTGGGTGAGGGTGGAGGTCAATTCCTCCACCTGCTGGGCCGACACATCCTGTCGCGCCAGATAGATATGTTCGTAAAAAGCCATGAACGCCTTTTCCTTTTGAGTTTGATGTTCACTTCAAGGCATCGGATTGGCGCAAAGCCTCTTTGACACGATCCAAAAGGCGTTCAAAGAATTCTTCAAAAGAGCGGGAACACGGGAGGCAAAAGACCAAAATCCGGTCCTTGTCGCTGTCAAGCGACCCTCCGTTCAGCCCCCGGCCAAACAAATGCTGGGGCGTCATTAAGAGCAATGGCCCCCAAACGCAAGTTTTTTATCTGTTTTATCCGGGTTAGCAAGCGCTTGCATGGCCGGGCCGGGCCGCATACCTTGGAGGGGAAATTTCTTTGCGGCAACTTGTTGGGGCTATCAATGACCATTCGCGCATTCACCTTTCCCGGACAGGGCAGCCAGGCAGTGGGCATGGGTATGGAACGCTGTCAGAAAAAGTGCGTTTGCGGTTTTTCGTTTCGACAGCGCGACCACTGAGGAAAACACGATGACCAAGAAAGCATTCACCTTTCCCGGGCAGGGCAGCCAGGCAGTGGGCATGGGAAAAGAGCTGGCAGATGCCTTCTCCGAGGCTGCCGCCGTGTTTGAAGAAGTGGACGAGGCGCTGGGCCAGAGCCTTTCAAACATCATGTTCGAAGGTCCCGAAGAAACCCTTCGCCTCACCGAAAACGCCCAGCCCGCGCTGATGGCGGTTTCCATGGCTGTTGTCAGAGTGCTTGAAGCAAAGGGGGTGAGCGTTTCATCTGATTCCGATTTTGTCGCCGGTCACTCTCTTGGGGAATATTCGGCCCTTTGCGCGGCGGGTACTTTTACCCTGTCCGACACGGCGCGCCTGTTGCGCACCAGAGGGGAGGCCATGCAGCGGGCGGTGCCGGTGGGTGCGGGTGCCATGGCCGCCATACTGGGCCTTGGACTGGATGAGGTGCGCAAGGTCGCCGAACAGGCTTCTCTTGGTGATGTCTGCGAAGTCGCTAACGACAATGCTCCGGGCCAGGTCGTTATTTCCGGGGACAGTGCCGCTATTGACCGGGCCATTGAACTGGCAAAAGCCGCCGGTGCCAAACGCGCGCTTCTGCTTCCCGTCAGCGCACCCTTCCACTGCTCGCTGATGCAGCCCGCGGCCGAAGCCATGGAACAGGCCCTGGCTGTTGTTGACATGGCTGCACCGGTGGTTCCACTGATATCCAACGTGGTGGCCGCTCCGATCACGGACCCCGGTGAAATCCGCAACAGGCTGGTCGAACAGGTCACCGGATTGGTGCGCTGGAGCGAGAGCGTTTCCTGGCTCGCCAGTGAGGGCGGGGTCACGCAGCTCCTGGAAATCGGCACCGGAAAAGTGCTCTCGGGTCTGGCCCGCCGCATAGACCGCAACCTTGTTGCCACCACCGTGGGTCTACCTGCGGAAATCGAGAGCCTTGTTGCAGAATTGAATGCTGATTCTTGAAGCAGCCAGCGGAGAAGAAAGAGATGTTTGTCATACTCCTCAGATTTTCAGACAATAAGGGCAGGGCAGGAGATTTCATGCAGGGCCACAAGGACTGGATTACGCGGGGCATGGATGAAGATGTTTTTCTGGTTGTAGGCAACCTGCAACCCGGTCTGGGTGGTGCGATTGTTGCCCACAACACCACGGAGGTGGAGCTTGAAGCGCGGGTAAATTCTGACCCCTTTGTCATGGAAAACGTGGTGAAAGCCGAAATCCTTCATATCACGCCTTCCATGGCCGACCCCCGGCTGGGTTTTTTGCTTGATTGAGCACAACTGGAGTTTGTTTTTATGTTTGACCTGAGTGGAAAACGCGCCCTCATCACGGGGGCGTCGGGCGGTTGCAGCGCTGCCAGCAAAAGTGGGAACCGGTTTTGCGCTTCGGCAGCGCGCTGGCGAAGACCAATTCCGCATTTTTTGGGAGTTTGTTTTTATGTTTGACCTGAGTGGAAAACGTGCCCTCATCACGGGGGCGTCGGGCGGAATTGGCTGGGAGATTGCCAAAACACTCTCCGCCAGTGGTGCCGAGGTTTCCCTGAGCGGCACCAGAACCGAGGCTCTTGAAATGCTGGCAGGTGAAATTGAGGGCACCTCCCATGTGCTGCCGTGCAACCTCTCGGACATGGAGGCCGTTGACCGCCTGGTGCCCGAGGCCGTTCAGGCCATGGGTGGCATTGATATTCTGGTCAACAATGCCGGCATGACCCGCGACAACATATTCATGCGCATGAAGGACGAAGAGTGGGATAAGGTCATTGCGGTAAACCTCACCGCTGCCTTTCACCTCAGCCGCGCCGTGCTGCGCCCGATGATGAAACAAAGATTTGGACGCATCATCGGCATCTCCTCGGTGGTCGGGGTCGCCGGCAATGCCGGGCAGGGCAACTACGCCGCCTCAAAAGCCGGGCTCATCGGCATGTCCAAGGCGCTGGCCCAGGAGGTCGCCTCAAGAAATATAACCGTCAACACCATCGCGCCCGGTTTCATCGCTTCGGCCATGACCGACCAGCTCAATGAAAAGCAGCGCGAGGCCATTCTTGCCCAAATTCCGGCCAACCGGCTGGGAACCCCTGATGAGGTGGCAGCGTCCACCCTCTACCTCGCCTCGGATGAAGCCGCCTATGTTACCGGCCAGACCCTGAATATAAACGGTGGCATGGTAATGATATAGAACATGCCCATTTCATAATCTCCACCGTTGTCTGTCCCGGGACAGACCGGCAGTAACCCCAGGATGAATTTGGCCCTGTGCCTGATATGGCCAAAGCCGGAAAAGTATGATACTGGCGCCCATTCTGTGCCCCGGAATCACTCTCGCTCCTTATTGTCATGTTGCGGTGTGGTCGAAAAAACGGGCGCGAAAAAGCAGGTTGTGGTGTAGAAATCCGCAATCTGAACAGTTAAAACGACTAACAATGGATTTGTTGAGAAGGAAAATAAATATGAGCGATATCGCAGACCGCGTTCGCAAGATTGTTGTGGAACACCTGAACGTTGAAGCAGATAAAGTCACCGACAAGGCGAGTTTCATCGACGATCTGGGCGCAGATTCGCTCGATCAGGTTGAACTGGTGATGGCGTTCGAGGAAGAATTCTCGGTCGAGATTCCCGATGACGCCGCCGAGACTATTCAGACATTCGGCAACGCCGTTGAGTTTCTGACCAAGGCCACTTCCTGAAGGCCTGGAGCGGCCGCAGCCCGAGCAGTTCGGTGGCGGTGGCTGACCAGCGGGATAACCTCCAATGAGTTTGCGTCGTGTGGTTGTTACAGGTATGGGAATTGTCTGCCCCCTGGGTGTCGGAATTGACACCGTTTGGGCCAATATTCTCGCCTCAAAAAGCGGCGCTCAACCCATCGATGACTTTCAGGTAGACGATCTGGCTTGCCGGATTGCCTGCCGCATACCCATGGGCGATACCAGCGAGGGCAAATTCAACCCCGACGACTGGATGGAGCCCAAAGAACGGCGCAAGGTTGACCCGTTCATTGTTTTTGGCATGTCCGCTGCGGCTCAGGCGCTGACCGATGCCTCCTATCAGGCCACAACTCAAGAACAGCAGGAACGCACCGGCGTTCTCATCGGTTCGGGAATTGGGGGCATTGGCGGCATTGCCGAGGCAGCAGTTACCCTGAAGGAACGCGGCCCCCGGCGCATCAGCCCGTTTTTTATCCCCGGACGCCTGATAAACCTGATTTCGGGCTATATTTCCATTCACCACGACCTCAAGGGCCCCAACCATTCGGTTGTTACTGCCTGTTCCACCGGCGCACACGCCATTGGCGATGCCGCCCGCCTCATTGCCCTTGATGATGCTGACGTCATGGTTGCCGGGGGCGCTGAATCTCCGGTCAACCGGCTCTCCATCGCCGGTTTTGCTGCCAGTCGTGCACTTTCAACCGGTTTCAACGACACCCCGCAAAAAGCCTCGCGCCCCTACGACAAAGCCCGCGACGGGTTCGTTATGGGCGAAGGTGCAGGTGTTGTCGTTCTCGAGGAATATGAACACGCCAAGGCGCGGGGGGCAAAAATCTACGGCGAGGTCGCGGGCTATGGCCTGAGCGGTGATGCCTATCATATCACTGCCCCCTCACCCGATGGCGATGGCGGTTTTCGCTCCATGGGTGCCGCCGTGAAGCGGGCGGGCATCGCCCCCGCCGATATCGATTACATCAATGCCCATGGTACCTCCACGCCCCTGGGTGATGAAATCGAGCTTGGCGCTGTAGCCCGGCTGCTTGGTGATGCGGTTTCGGGTACCATCATGTCGTCTACCAAGTCGGCGGTTGGTCACCTTTTGGGCGCCGCAGGGGCGGTGGAAGCGATATTTACGCTTTTGGCCATGCGAGACAATATCGCACCGCCCACCATCAATCTGGACAATCCTTCCGTTAAAACCGAACTCAACCTGGCCGCCAATGCGCCGGTAAAGGCTCAAATTGACACCGCATTGTCGAACTCCTTCGGGTTTGGCGGCACCAATGCCAGCCTGATATTTCGTAAAGTGGCCTGACGGTTGCGTATTCGGGCAAAGGCTACTTGATTTTGCCCGATTTCCTTTGTCAATTGCCGCTTGAAACCGGGCTGGAACTGCTTTTGCTCGAGGTGACAGGATATTCGGGGCAAACGAAAACATGAACGAAGCAAAAAGAAAAAAGAGAAACCGTTCCCGCCGCCGCAACGGGATGCTCGATGTGGTCAACGCCTTCCTTACTCTTGTTGTTCTGGGTCTCATCATCATCGGCGGTGTCGTCTTGCTCGGTTCGCAGCGCTTTTATTCACCAGGCCCGGTGACTGAAGACAAGGTTTTTCTTGTCGAACGCGGTGCCGGTCTTGCAACCATTGCCCAGCGTCTCGAGGACCAGGCGCTTATTGCAGACCGCTGGACTTTCCAGTTTGGGGCCATGGCCCAGCGCAAGCAGACCGCCATCAGGGCTGGTGAGTATAATATTGCCGCCAATTCATCCATGGCTGATATTCTAAAGGAAATTACCGAAGGGCGGCCCATCTCCTATGCGGTGACCATTCCTGAGGGGTTCACATCCTGGCAGGTGGTCGAGCGCATCAACGCTGCGCCCAATCTGGTTGGGCAAATCCAGGAAATCCCCCCGGAGGGCTCCCTGTTGCCCGATACCTACAGCTTCGAAAGAGGGGCAAGGCGTCAGGATATCATCGACCAGATGACCGAAGCCCTTCAAACACAATTGGCTCAAATCTGGGAGGGAAGGGACGAGAACCTGCCCATTTCAACTCCGGATGAATTGCTTATTCTTGCCTCAATTGTCGAAAAAGAGACCGGTTTGGCGGCCGAAAGGCCAAAAGTCGCCGGCGTTTTCATCAATCGGCTCAATCGGGGCATGCGTCTGCAGTCTGATCCAACGATAATTTATGGCATTACGAACGGAGAAGGCACGCTGGGGCGCGGTCTGCGCCGTTCGGAAATAGAAGCCTCAACTCCTTATAATACTTATCAGATTGACGGGCTGCCAATTGGTCCGATTGCCAACCCCGGCCTTGAATCCCTCCGGGCTGTTGCCAACCCCGAAGTGACGGATGCCCTGTATTTTGTCGCAGATGGCACCGGTGGCCATGCTTTCGCCAATACTTATGCAGAACATCGGGAAAATGTCGCGCGCTGGCGCCAGATTGAGCGGGAACGGGCTCAGGCCGCTGCTGAAGCTGAGGAAGAGGCGGAAGCTAAGGCAGCCCGGGATGCACTGGAGGCCGAGCAGGCCCCCGTTACTCAATAGGCCGGACAGTTTGCTCCCATTCCGACGGCCTGGACCCGGTATTCGGTATTTTGCGCTGCGACAAATGGATAAAATGCAGATTGGATTTGACCCGGTTCGGAACCAATTCCGCATATATTTGAGATAGTGCAGAACATTAGATTGTTTCGTGAAATGGTCTAACGGGCGGGAAACAGGGATATGAGATCAATGAGTCAGCAGCTGGCCAGCATGACGGGCTATGCGCGCAACACCAACACAGTCGAAGGTTTCAGTTTTCAGTGCGAAATCAAGTCCGTAAATGCGCGTGGGCTTGACATACGCGTGAAAATGGCACCCGGACTGGATGCGCTGGAGCCCCATGTGCGCCGACTGATCGCCGAGCATTTTTCCAGAGGCTCCATTTCCTGCACAGTGTCGATGCAAAGGGAAAATGGCACCGGTGAACTGGTCGTCAACCAGCAAGCGCTGGGCGAGGTACTTGATGCATTTGACGCACTTTCAGGCCGCATCGAAGCAGATCGCCCACGGCTTGATGGTATTCTTGGCATCAAAGGCGTGCTCGAATTCCGCGAAGCCGCCCTGAACAGTGAGCTTGAGGAACAATTGCACCTGGCTATCTTTGAATCTGTGAGTTGCGCCATTGACGACCTGGCCAACGGGCGCCGGCAGGAGGGCGCCCAGCTGGCTGAGAGCATTATTCAGCGCATTGATGAAATTGAGGCGCTGACCGAGCAGGCCGAGGCTCATCCCTCGCGCCACCGCGAGGTGTTTGTCGAACGCCTCCGCCGCCAGATTGCCGAACTCAGCGAGGCAGGAGTTGATCTTTCAGAAGAACGTCTGCATCAGGAAGCTTTGGTGTTGGCGGCCAAGGCAGACATACGTGAGGAGCTTGACCGTTTGTTTGCCCATATTCAGGCCGCCCGGCAATTGCTGCTGAGCGCCGGGCCGGTAGGTCGCAAGCTCGATTTTCTGGCTCAGGAATTCAACCGGGAGGCCAACACCCTTTGCGCAAAAAGTCACGCGGTGGAACTCACATCAATAGGCCTTGATCTCAAGGCGGCAATTGATCAATTACGCGAACAGGTTCAAAATATAGAATAGGACTGGAAGCGTTCTTGGAACTTGGGGACTGATTCTTCCGTTCAAAAAACGCGACAAAACAATAATTCCACCGGACCTTGGTTACTCCGGTTCGGTATTTTGGGGGAAATCATGCAGTTCAATCGCCGCGGCGTCATGCTGGTGATCGCCTCGCCGTCCGGTGCGGGAAAATCTTCCATTACGCGCCGCCTTTTGGCAGAGGACGACAATCTCACCATGTCAGTGTCCGTTACAACCAGGCCCATGCGTGATGGTGAGGTCGATGGCAAGGACTATCATTTTGTGTCGCTTGATCGGTATGACGCTATGCGCAATGAAGGCAAACTGCTTGAGTGGGCAAAGGTCCATGGCAATTTTTATGGCACCCCCGCCGCCCAGGTCGACGAACTGATCGCTGCGGGCCGTGATGTGGTGTTTGACATCGACTATCAAGGTACCCAGCAGCTTTACGCAAAACGCGGCTCCGATATGGTCAGTGTGTTCTTGCTTCCTCCCTCGATTCCGGAACTGCAGGCCCGGCTGCGCGCCCGGGCGCTCGACAGTGAAGAAACTATCTCGCAGCGTCTGCAAAACGCCCGTATCGAAATCGAGCACTGGGGAGAATATGACTATGTGCTGGTCAATGACGACCTTGATGAAACCTGCAATGCCGTTGCCCGTATTCTGGCCACCGGCAGGCTGACCCGCTCGCGCCAGACCAATTTAAGCGTGTTTATCAAGGGGTTGCAGGCGCAGATTGATTCACTTCAATAACCTGCAACACACTCCGCCAGATCCAAAAAACTGCCCACTGCAAGTGTTTCCGCCCGTTCGGTACCTTTAAGCCCCCCCGCCTCCAGCAGTTGTTCCACCGGCACGTTCAAGCCCTTCAAACTCTGACGCACCATCTTGCGGCGCTGCCCGAACGCTGCTCGCGTTACCGCCTCAAGCGCCGGTACCGGAACATCTCGCGGTGCACTTTTCGGGGTCAGATGAACCACTGAGGAGATGACCTTGGGCGGCGGCGTAAAGGCGCTCGCCTGCACGTCAAACATGATGTGGGCTTCGCTCCGCCACCCCGTAAGAACTCCCAGACGCCCGAAATGTTTTTCGCCCGGTTGGGCGCAAATACGCTGGGCTACCTCTTTTTGAAACATCAGCGTGAGGCTTTCAAAAAACGGTGGCCAGCTTTCACCCGTCAGCCAGCCGGTCAACAGCGGCGTCGCGATATTATAGGGCAGATTGGCGATAACCCGTGCCGGTCCGTCAGCTAGCAACTGATAGTCAATTTCCAGCGCATCTCCGGAAATGATCTCCAGCCGCCCCGGATAGGCAGCACAGATTTGTTGCAATACAGGCAGGGCTCGCTCATCGCGTTCGATTGCGATAACTTTTGCCACCCCCTCCGCCAGCAACGCCCTTGTCAGGCCGCCGGGTCCGGGGCCCACTTCGATCACGGTTTTTCCAGCGACAGCACCACCGGCTAGCGCAATTCTCCGGGTAAGGTTCATGTCGAGCAAAAAGTTTTGTCCCAGTTCCCTGCGCGCGCTGAGACCGTGGCTGGCAATCACTTCGCTCAAAGGAGGCAGTTCGTCAATCTGGCTCACCTTAGGGATGCCGTCATCTGGTCAGCCAGTCTGATCGCCGCTAGCATGCTCTTTGTGCTCGCCTCGCCGCTTCCCGCCAGATCAAAGGCGGTGCCATGATCCGGGGAAGTACGCAATATGGGCAGCCCCAGGGTCACATTGACAGCCTCCTCGAATGCAACGGTCTTGATGGGGATCAATGCCTGATCGTGATACATGGCCAAAACCGCGTCATAGTCCTGCCAATGCTCCGGGTGGAACACAGTGTCAGCAGGCAGGGGACCGGTGACATCAATGCCTTCGCGGCGTAGCAGGGCAACTGCCGGTGCGATTTCATCACGGTCCTCAAACCCTATCGTTGCCTCTTCTCCGGCATGTGGGTTCAGGCCGGTCACCGCGATTCGGGGTTTGGCTATGCCGAACCAGTTGTGCAGCCCCTCGGCGACAATCCTCGCCTTGCGCACCACCAATTGGGTAGTGATCAACTCGGGCACTTGGGCAACCGGCACATGTATGGTCAATGGCACAACCCGCAAATTATCGTGGGCCAGCATCATCACCGGGGTGGGGGAATCTCCTCCCCCCGCGCAAAGCTCGGCCAGATATTCCGTGTGACCGGGATGGGTAAAACCGACCTTCTTTAGCGCGGCCTTGTTGACTGGCGCGGTAATCAGCGCCCTGCAGGCCCGTGTCAGGCAATCCCCGGCCGCCCTGGCGATGGCTTCGAGCACAAGCTCGCCGCCAACCGGGTTGGTTTGTCCCGGAGTATCTGCAAGGTAAGTCTCTATATCTGCAACCGGCAGGTTTCTGGAAAAGCGCGCGCATGCCTCCGTAGGGTTGGCCGCAACCACGTCCAGCGACAAGCCCAGTCCGCTGGCGCGCTGCTTCAGAAAGGCAAGGTTGCCATAGACAAGAAAGGGAGGGATGCGCAATTCCTTGCGACGGGCATAGAGCATCAAAACAAGGTCAGGGCCTATGCCGGCGGGCTCCCCCATGCTGACGGCCAGCGGGCTTCTGGATGCGGACCACGGCGCCATTATTGCGGTTCGTGCATGTGTCTAGCGATTGACAATGCTGGCTTTGTCGCGCAGTTCAGCCAGGTATTTGTCCGCTTCCTCGCCCAGTTTTTCGGTGCCCACTTCCTGGCGGATTTCATTCGTCACGAACGTCACATCCCGGGCAACCGTTTTAGAGCAAACCGCCAGCATTGAAACTCCATTGGCAACTACGCGCGGTGCGGTAAGCTGGCCCACATTCAAGCCTGCCAACTCATCGGCGATGGCGTCCGGCAGCTGTGTTGCGTGCCGGCGGCCCATGTCTAGCACCGCGGCATCGGTATAGGACAAAGACATCTCGACCGCGCTGTCGCACCCCTGAAAACTCTGGCGATACTGATTGGCCTGCGCGGTGCGGCGTGCCGATGAAATATTGGATCCTTGCGGAATAATGAACAGGATTTCCTTCAGGATATAGTCGATATTATCAACCTCGGTAAGCTGTTCTGTCGCCTGTTGCTCCAGATCTGCCTCGGAGAATTCGATGCGCGAGGCAACCACGCCGCGCACTACTTTCCCCCAGGCGATGTTGGCACGCAGACGGGCGCGCAAGGTGGCCGGGTTGACACCATTTTGAGCAAGAATGCGGTTCAGGTTGTCCGAGCTTATGCGCATATTGCGCGCGACGTCGAGCAGGGCCGCGTCCACATCGCTCACACTGACACTGAGCCCGAGCCGCTCTGCCTCCTGAATCTTCAGCGCTTCGTCGATCAACTCCTCGCGCGCCATGACCAGCCGTGCGCTCGCTGACGCTCCGCGCCGCTCCAGTTGCAGCAGCTTGGCGCGCTGGGAGATCTGAGTGTCGGTAATGGGTGTTTCGTTGACCGTGACTTTGATGGCGTCCGCATTTGCACCAAGCGGCATAAAAATGGCCAGCAACAGTCCAAGGGACAGCATTTGGATAGACTTCATAATCCGGCTCATCTGAATATTACCCTAAATGCCTGCCGAAGCGGCCCAAACCTCGCATAATGTGTTTTGTCTGGGATGCAATTGCGGCCAAATTCAGAAAAATCCGCTTGCTGTCTTAAAGTTTACACAAACCCAAGTGGGCCTGACAGGACAGAAACCTTAGTCCTGCGCGGGTCCTCTGAGTTCCAAGTTTATTGAAAAGATGTGCTCAATGTCAAAACTGCCCAAATCCTGCTTGGCCGTATATCCTGCGCCATAAGCCAGGAATTCATCGTCATACCCAATTCCGGCGTTGAACTGGCTCCAGTTGTTCTTGGTCAGGTTCCAGTCGAGTCCGCTCGTCACGCTCCAGTACTCGGCAATGGGGACGCCCACATCCGCGCCAATCAAGTGCTTGGCGGTCAACTCGCCCCGTGCTGGTTGCGCGGCCCGGTAGTAATAGTCTGCATCCAGAGTAAAGCGCATGATATCAACCTCCAGCGCGACCGCCCCACGGGCGACAGAAGCGGTTGCCGGGTCGACTTCTATCTTGCCGCCAAATTCAACACCCGGACCAAACGAAGCTGACGCGCCGGCCACGACATAGGACGCTGCCCCCCCAAGGCCGGACATGTTGCCCACCTGAGCCGGGTCGATGATGGAATATGCATTCACACCGGCCAACTGATAAGACTGGCCACCGATCAGGCGCAACCAGCTTCCGTCTGCAAAATTGGCCAGAAACTGCCCGCCCACATTGGCTCTGAGGCCTGTTTCCTGCCGATCGCTTCCTGAAAAGCGGTTAAAGCTGAACAGATTGGAGTCTTCAAATACAAATCCTTGCGCATTGTCATTGGTGATGCCCACAAGGCTGGTGGAACTTGCGCGATACACCAACTGTGCAATGGGCTCGAACAGATAGGAGCTTACACCGTCTGTTGCTATGAGTGGAAAGCGCACATCAAGCGCGGCAATCGGGGTAGCCGAGAACAGGCTTGATGCAACCGGCATCAACACCGAGGTACCGTCATAGCCGGCACCGTCCGCCCTCAGACCCAGATAGGGCGTGGCAACCACCCCCCCCGGAGCAATCCATTGCCGGGACCACGTCGCTTCAACCATCCCATGAAGTTTTGTGCCCGCATACCCATAAACGTAAGGGACGCCGTTCTTTGTAGTGGTGTCGTCCAGCGCGCGATCTACACCGATGAAATTGCCGCTGATCGCCACCTGTCCAAGATCGTCGTCCAACTCAAAGACCTTGTCGAGTCGGGCCACCGGAAGCGTGGTGCCTTGCTCGTTCTGATCGGTGGCGGATTTGTTGCCGAGCTGGTTGAAGCGCTGTACGCGCACATCAAAAAATGCGGTATCCTCGAAATACTGAAGGTAAATGTCATCAATTTTGTCAAACCCGGACATTTTGTAGTCCGGGATGAAACCCGGGTCGCTGAACGCCAGATATGACCATCCCGCCCGCCAGTTGCCGACAGGGGTGAACCGGCCCGAACTTTGAATGGCACCCCGCCAGGCACGATCCCCCACTTCACCGATGAAGGGGCTGTTGTCGAGTTGATAGAGCCCGGCGGCCCGGACGCTGGTGCTGCCCATGTCAAACCGATAGGTAAGCTCGGCATCCAGCAAGAACCCCTGCTGCGACATCAGCATCGGGGTCAGCCAAAGGTCAAAATCCTCACCCATTGCCTGAAAGTAGGGAAGGGCCAGCCGGTAGCCGAAATCCTGAGAATAATCGATTTTGGGAAACCGGAACCCCGAGGCGCGCGGATCAGTCGGATCAGGCAGCCACAAGAAAGGCAGGTTTGCAATCTGAGTGCCAACCAGCTCCAGTCTGGGCTGCTCCAGATAAAGCGTCTTTTCTTCCCGGTTGAGGATGATTTTAGCCGCCCGCACCCGCCAGCCGATGTCATGGCCATCCGCATCAACACATAAACCGCAAGGCGCATAGGATCCGTTTTCCAGCGTGGCAACCATCTGGTCGCGATACTCAGCCTCATCCGCTGTGACAATGGCGCCATCCGGTGTCTGCATGGCCAGCGCTTCCAGGAAGGCACGTTTGAGATCGCCGGTCACCTCGATCCGGTCACCTGTATAGATGACTTTTGCCGGGTCGCGCACCACAGCGCTGCCAATCAACGTGATATCGCCGCTCTTGCGGTCATAAACAGCACGCTCGGCGGAAGCCAGATAATTCTTGTAGCTTAACTGGACATTTCCCTGTGCGATGATCTTGTTGGCATCCGCATCGTAGATCAGATTGTCGGCTTCAACCGCTATGTTTTCAGCAGCGCTGGTTGGAAAACTGTCGAAAAAATCCTCCGGCAGCAATTGGGGCGCCGTGGCTGCAACGGCCTCATCCTCCTCAATACCAAAGAACGGTCCCAGGGCCTGGGAATATCCGGTGCCTCCAAGTGTCAGCACCAGGGCGGCGCTGGCCAGTGCCAGTCGCAAAATCTGCCCGCTGTCCTTCCCTAGGCGTCGACGCATTACACTCGCCCGTCTTCCTTTGCCAGCAGCACACTTGTTCCGATCAAAACCGAAACCACCGCCGGTCCCCACGTTGCCAGTTCCGGTGCCAGAACACCCGATGATCCTGCCCGATCGGCCATCTCGGTGATCACGAACACCACAAAGCCCATCACGATACCATAAAGTATGGCGGTTCCATAGGCATTGTCTCTTCGATAACCGGCTGTAAATGCAAATGCAATTAACAAAGAGCCAACAAGCAACAAAGGCAGCGAAGTGAGCTTAAAAAGTCGCGTTTTTGCCGCAGCTTCGATAACCGGATCATTTAGACTCTTGTTCAGCACCTGCACCAGTTCAGCATAGGTGAAGTCCTCCGTCGACCCAACGGTTAATCTGAGGTCGGCTGAACTGGAGTTTGTCCTGAGACGGTATCGTTCTTGCTCAGTCACTGTTCCATCCATGCTGGTCAGGCGCGCATTCTGAAACTGCCAGCGGCCTCGCGAAAAATCTGCGCGTTCAGCACTGACGCGGCGAACCGAGCCGTCACGGGTTAGAAAAACGGTGACATTGCGCAACGATGTGCCCCGTTTTCTGGAGCTTTCCGCAACAATGAAATAAGTGCCGTCACCTCCGGTCTGCTTGAACCAGATATCGCTGGTGGAACGGGCGACTCCCCCTCCAAGCCCCGGAGGTGTTGGGTTGATTTCGCGATTGATCCGCGTGGACACCCCGTCAAATACAAACGCAATAAGCACTCCCAGCAACGCAACGAACAATATCGGACCGACCATAATTCGCCAGATGGACATGCCGCTGGCTTTCATCACTACGAACTCGCGGTGGGCCTGAAACTCCAGCAGGCCGATGATGGCGCCAATAAGCACGGTTACCGAAAGAGATTTGATTGCCCAGCGCACCGCGCTGGTCACTACCGCCAGCCAGGCGGCACCCGGTCCGTTGATGGCACTGATATGCTCAAAGCGCACGGTGTCCAGAGTTTCGCTGAGAAGAATGAGGCAAAAAAACAGGAAAACAACCGTCAATATGCGAAGCGCCATACGCCGGGCAATCAAAATGTCAAGGCGTCGAATCATGAAGCTGCCCCTCGTGAATCGGGCAGACCTCTGGGCGCCAAACGCCAGCCGAATATCAGTACCGCTGCCGTCAGCATAGCCGCCGGACCGGAATAATAGCCCCAGTTGCCCGACAGTCCGGCAAAATTTGACGCCGCGCGTTCCGCAAATGCCATGGCCAGAACCAGCAGTTCGAGTGGAAGAATTTCCCGCTTTCTGCGAGCGTGGGGAAAGGCCGTCAACGCAGCAACGAGCAGGCTGATGCCAACCACCCGTGTCCCCTCGGCCATGCGCTTGTGCAGCTCCCGCCTTGCATTGTCGGGAAGATTGCCGGTCTGCACAGCCCGCCGAACAATTGTGGCGGTGTCGCGTTGACGCAACGGATTTTTCAGCTCAACCGGGTCGGTAAGGCTGGCAATCGCCAAGTCGTAGCGGGCAAATGCAACCTCGGAATATCTGTCATCGTCGGGCAGTACCTGAAGCCGGCCATCGCGCAAACTGATCTGAAAGCCATCTTCCCCGGAAATGATAATCGCGCTATCTGCCAGATAGGTTCGCCTGACATCATCAGCCCGGCTGTCGTCGGCAAAAAAGTCGACGATCGTGCCATCCGGCCTTCGCCCCCCGATATGGAGCACCAGCCCGTCAGAAAACTCTGTAAACCTGCCCGGAGTCAGGGTGCGTCCCAAAAGGTCCGCTGCGATTTCAGCGCTCCACCTGGCCGCGGTTTTTCGCGAGGCGGGTTCCGCCCAGTTTGAAATGAACAGCGCGATAAGCGCTCCACCGAGCGAAAACACAAACAGTGCGGACCAGATTGCCGGAACCCGTCGGCTGATGTGGATGGTGTGCAATTCGCGCGATTGCTGCAGGCTTCGAAAGGCGCGCGCCAGCCCAATGCCCATACAGATATAAACAATTTCCCGGGCAAGGGGAGGGGTGGTCAAAAAGGCCTGCCCCGCCAGGGTGAACATATCCTGCCCTTTGGCGGTAACCAGGTCGAACAGGCGCAGCATCTGGGTTATCCAGACCAGAAATGCCGCCACCAGATAAAGTGCCAGCGAATCGCGGGTGAACTGGATCAGGAGATATCTGGCCAGCCTGCTCATGGAGCTAATTCACCACCCCGCTTGTCCGCACTGGTTTCTTCATGTTTCTTGCATTGTCTGCCTCTGGGGGCTTTGCGTCTTTGTCGAGCCGGGATTGACCCCATCCGCAAAGCCAGTAGGCTCGAACCTTTGCATCACAATAGCGCGTTTCCACGGTTTAAGCGAGATTGCCTCCAACACAACAGAGTGGTCCTATGTCTCCCCATTTAGATATCAAAACATCAAAACTCCCAACAAAAAAAACCGGTATAATTGTCGTTTATGCAGGGCAGGGGGACATCCTTCACGGACACGCCGCCGACCTTTGGAAGAAAACCGGGCTGGACTGGAAAAAGATCACCGCCTCCGCAGGCTTTGAAGGAAAGCAAAAACAGATGTTTTCACTGGTCGCGCCGCCCAATCTCCCTTGCGACCGGCTGCTTGTTTTGGGGATTGAAGCACCCGCCGATGACCACGCCAAACCCGCTTCCCTTGTTGGCTGGGCAGCCAGGGGCGGCGCCTTGCTGAGCGCCTTGGAGTCCTTGCGCTGCGAAAAAGCCGCCATCATTCTGGATGATCAGGAAACCGGACCCGAAAAAATTGCCGAGTTTGCCGCCGGCCTTCGCCTTCGCCGCTATTCCTTCGACAAGTACAAGACTGCCCGGAAGAACGGAAAAAAGCCCAAACCTGAAAAAAAGCTGACAATCACCCTGCACGTGGCCGACAAGCCGGCAACAGACAAGGCTCTTGCTGAACGTATGGCTAGGGTTGAAGGTACATTGCTCGCCCGTGATCTGGTCAACGAACCCCCCAATGTGCTGGGTCCGCGCGAGTTTGCTGATGTCGCTGTTTCATTGAAGGAGCATGGGGTCGAGGTTGAAATCCTCAACGCCAGGCAAATGGAGAAGCTGGGTATGGGCTCGCTGCTTTGCGTGGCCCAGGGCTCGGAAAAACCGGCCCTGATGGCCATAATGCAATGGAAGGGTGGCAAAAAAACACAAAAGCCTGTCGCCTTTGTCGGCAAGGGTGTGTGTTTTGACACCGGGGGCATATCCATCAAACCCTCCAATTCAATGGAGGAAATGAAAGGCGATATGGGAGGTGCCGCCGCCGTTGTCGGCTTGATGAAATCCCTCGCCTTGAGAAAATGCCCCCGCAATGTCGTTGGTGTTATCGGGCTGGTCGAAAACATGCCCGACGGCAAGGCGACACGCCCCGGCGATATCGTCACCGCCATGTCAGGCACCACCATCGAAATAATCAACACCGATGCCGAGGGGCGTCTGGTTCTGGCCGATGCCCTGTGGTACACACAGGACCGTTTCAAGCCTGAGATAATGATAAATCTGGCAACCCTGACCGGTGCTATCCTCATCGCTCTGGGCCGCGATTATGCAGGCCTGTTCTCCAACAATGACGAACTGGCGACAAAACTGTATGAGGCAGGTATCGCCTCGGGCGAAAAGGTCTGGCGCCTGCCGCTCGGACCCGCCTATGACAAGCTCATAGAAAGCCGTTTTGCCGACATCAAGAATACCGGCGGAAGGCTGGCCGGTTCCATAACCGCGGCCCAGTTCCTTGAGCGCTTTGTCAACAACGTGCCCTGGGCCCACCTTGATATTGCGGCAACGGGATTTGGCGCGCCCGGCTCCGACATCAGCAAAAGCTGGGCCTCCGGGTTTGGCGTCGCGCTGCTTGACCAGCTGTTGCGCGACAATTACGAAACTTGAATCAGAAATAAAAACAACGGGAACTTGAGCTTTGAAAACAAGACCAATCCTCGCCCTTGCAATCTTTGGGGCGATTGCTTCATTCACCTTGCCCGCGCAGGCACAGCAAGGCGCGCCATTCCCCCAGGGCTCCTGCTCCCAGGTGCTCAGGGACGATGCCCGCAGCGCCACGCTTTGGGCCTCGGGCTATCTCTCGCACATGGATGGCATTGCCCGCGTCGTTGATGAAGAAGTTCTGGACGCCTTCGAGGCGCGCCTGTTTTCCGATTGCAAAGCCTCCCCACAAACCAGTTTCCTGGCGCTGGTTGAGCAGCAGAGCGAGGGCATCTCGGTGCCTGACAACGCGCCCGAAGTCGCCGCTTCCCTGCTGGAGAAATTTGCCGGGGCTTCCCCGGATCTGGCACAAGTAATCGCTTCGTTTGAGCCAACCCCTGAAGAAGTGCGCTCCATGTTCCCCGAACCCATGGCCTCGCGACTGATTGAAACCTACGCGGATATGTTTGGACCCAGATTGGCAGACGAGAACTTTCCCACGGGTCCCATTGAGGTTACATCAGGCTTTACAACAACCTTTGAACTTGGGCAGGCCCCTTTTCTGGACGAGCTTCCCGGCGGTTTCAAGCGCGTGCTCGACCAGTATCAGCTAAATGTGCCCTTTGCTTATGTCGAAGTGCTGTTCGTTGAGGAGCAGGATGGTATGAACCTCTCGGGTTTCGTCTACATAAATGAGCGCTGGGTGCTCATGTTGCGACCTTGGCGCGGGCTGGACTGATTGTGACCGAAATTCTGTTCTATCATCTCGAACAGCGCTCCCTTGAGCAGGTTCTGCCGGTGCTGCTCGAAAAAACTCTGGAACGCGGCTGGCGGGCGGTCGTTGAACTGGGCAGTTCCCAACGGATTGAAGCGCTGGATACCGCCCTGTGGACCTACCGGGACGACAGTTTTTTGCCCCATTGCATTGCCGAGGGCCAGACCAATCCACACCAACCCATAATTTTGTGCGCCGATGCCACCAACCACAACAAGGCCCAGGTGCGGTTTTTTGTCGACCGGGCCCTGCCACGTATCGATGAAGAGTATGAGCGACTGGTGTTCATGTTTGATGGCCACGATCCCGACGCGGTGAGTGAGGCACGCAAGGCGTGGAAAAAACTTTCAAGCGATCACCAGACCACCTACTGGCAACAGGACCAGCATGGACGCTGGGCAAAAAAGGGCTAGATTCTCCCCCCTTTTTTAATCCTTTCATCTATGGTCAAACCGGTGACCAACCGTTTTCCGCAAGTTCGAGGTCTTCAAGTTCAAAGCCCGGCGTGCACACACAACTGGACAAGGTCCATTCGCCCAGGCACTTTATCTGTCGCCAGACTTCTTTCTTCACCATAACCAGAGGCCGGGAGCAGGCTCCCCCGATGCCGCCCAGAACCTCGGATTGTGCAGTTCCCTTCTTGCTGTAAGTCGAAAGTGACAAAGGGTCGCCACCCAAATAACTCCAGATTGTGGTGGCACCCAGCCGGTACCATGGGTTTGCAGTATCCTTGTCAACCAGCCGCAGGATGGTTGTGGAATTGGCGCGATGGCAGGCTTCACTGCATTTCACACACTTTTCGCAGACATTGTGATGGATCAATTTGAACCAGCCACCGTTTCCCGGAACCTTCTCCAGACCGAAAAAGTCAATGACCTCGCGCTGATTTGTGAGCGTACCAGGCATTCTTCCCCTCCAAAAATATGTCCGTAGAATCACCGAACTTAAGAGAGTTTAGAGAAGTCGTAAAGTTGTAATGGGCTGGCATTCACAGTTTTTCTGGAGATTCATTTACTTGTATTTACCCCTGCAAGTCATGCAAATGTAAAACTGCAACAGCACCAGCGAAACAACCCGCTGACTTGTTATCGGCCAACGACCGCAGCACCCTTTGTCTTCGGGTTTTTTTATATTCTGCCGGGCTATGAACACTCCGGGGGCAGTGCGATGACAGGCTTGAGCGGCGACGATTCTGGTATCGGCAGGTATTTTGAGTGATCCGGCCCTTTTGCTGCCCCATCGCCGGTTTAGGTCTGCTGGCCGGAACGGGTGGTTTTACCTCCTCTGTATTTTGTGGCTTGTGTTC
>DROE01000042.1 GCA_011322005.1 Devosia sp. | reverse complement strand
GGAGCCCGCTGGTGCCGGAGCCCTGATGGCCCTGCTTGAAGAGCGGCGCAAGAAACTGGCGGCCGAGGGCCTGTTCGATGCCCAACACAAGCAGGAACTGCCCTATCTGCCCCGCGTAATCGGGGTGGTGACCTCACCCAGCGGCGCGGTTATCCGTGACATTCTGCATCGCCTTGCCGACCGCTTCCCCACCAATGTGATCGTCTGGCCGGTGCGGGTGCAGGGGGAGACCTGCGCCCCCGAGGTCGCTGCCGCGGTTGAAGGGTTCAACATGCTTCCCCCCGAGGGAAACATCCCCCGGCCGGACCTGATAATCGTTGCCCGTGGCGGCGGCTCGGTTGAGGACCTGTGGGGCTTCAACGAAGAAGCGGTGGTCAGGGCCATTTCAGAAAGCTCTATCCCGACTATTTCCGCCATCGGCCATGAAACCGATAGCTCGTTGGCCGACTTTGCCGCCGACAAGCGCGCACCGACCCCCACAGGAGCCGCGGAAATGGCGGTGCCGGTTCGCTCTGAACTCATCGCCCATGTGGATGGTCTGGGCACCAGAGGGCGCACCTCCATCAGGCGTAAAATCGCCCGGGCTCGCGATGGGTTGCGCGCCAGTGCGGCCGGTCTGCCCCGCCCGGCTGAAATTGTCGGGGAAGCCCGCCAGCGGCTCGACATCGCACAGACAAGGCTGGCGGCGGCGCTGGGCCGGGCCCGGCAGAAAAAAGCATTGCAACTTGCCCGCCTTGCCCCGCGTCTTAACCGGCGCGTTCTGCTTCAGACAATTTCTACCCATCGCGCCCGGATTGGCGCCTTGCCCCTTCAGGCGGCGATGTTGCGCACCCTTGGCGCCAAACGCCAGCGGCTCGAACAGAACTGGCAACTGGTCAATTCACTTGGGTATCGCAATGTGCTGGCCCGCGGTTTTGCACTGGTCAGCAACGCGGAGGGACAACTGGTGCGCTCTGCTTCTGTCTTGGCCGCAGGAGACAGAGTGAGCCTGAAATTTGCCGATGGTGACAAAGGGGCAACAATCACCGGACCGGATGCTGTTGTCCGGACATCAGTGAAAAAGTCAAAAAAACCTCCGCCCACGTCAGACAATGGACAAGCTGATTTGTTTTAACGTATTGATGACCCAGGCCAGCAAGCAGGCACGATGTAAAACATGAACATTCTGGACCCCGGTTTTACCCCCGGCGAAGCCAAAATCCGCTACATGGACGCAGATTATGTGGTGATAAGCCCGGGCACTTTCGTGCGGTGCGCCGTTACCGGAAAAATCATTGCCATAGATGACCTCAAATACTGGAGCGTCGACCGGCAGGAGGCCTATGTTGACGTCAGTGCTGCCTATAAGGCCTACCTCAATCAGAAGGATTGAGTTAGCGGTTATCACCCGGCGTGGCTTCGGGGTCCATGAGGCGGTGCAGGTGGACAATAAAATAGCGCATGTGGGCGTTATCGACTGAACTTTGTGCCTTCTGTTTCCACACATCATAGGCTGCCGCATAATTGGGATAGACTCCCACAATATCCACAGCATCCAGATCTGAAAACTCTATGCCATCCAGATCTGACAACTCGCCGCCAATGACCAGATGCAGCAACTGTTTGGGCGGATTTTCGTTCATTTGGGTTGTTCTCCTTATGTTGGTTCCTGTTTTGGTTTTGGGCAGCCATATACCTTCTTCAGCGCTTTGTGCACCAATGATTTGAGGGAAGCGTCGCGCACAACCGCCAGTGCACCGTGCCGCAGTTCGGTGCGGTTGAATATGGGCCGGCCCACACAGACATCT
>DROE01000041.1 GCA_011322005.1 Devosia sp. | reverse complement strand
GCACCAGCAGCAGGATCACGATGCCGCCGACAACGTGCCCGGCGATCAACAGGTTGAACTGGAATTCCCCTGTTTTTACATAGGCGTACCAGGCTTCCTTGATGTAATCATTGAAGATGAACTGGAGCGCCACCAGCACAAACACGGTCCAGTGCAAAATGATCTGCGCGCGCGAAAATCCGGTCGGTTTCATGTCACTTCCTTTTGACGAATTCGGTAAGGATTACAATGCGTTGACCTTCGACTCGGCCCTCGATCTGGCCCGGGTTGTCGGCCACCAGCGAGATGCCCCGCACGGCGGTGCCGCGCTTGGCGGTGAAGCCCGCGCCTTTTACGGGTAAGTCCTTGACAAGAACCACAGTATCGCCTGCGTTCAGGGTCGCGCCATGGGCGTCCTTGTGCTGGCTTTCCGCGGGGACGTTATCGGCCCAGGCCTGGGTTTCCTCGTCCAGCCAGACCTGATCGAGCGCGTCCTGCGCCCAGCCCTCGCCCGCCAGACGCCGCAGCATACGCACACTAAGTACTTGAATTGCTGGGTTTTCATCCCAGATCGTGCCAGCCAGACCGCGCCAGTGATTGGGCTCTGGCGTGCCTTCGATCTCGCCTGCACAGGTCTGACAGATCTCGACCGCGGCGCCATCAGGGCCACCGGAGACGGGATAAGTGATAAGGGAATCACTTGAAGAGCAGAGGGGACAGGTCATGGGCCGCTGGGTAGGGAAAAGTTTAAACTTTTACAAGCAGTCTGGGGCAAATGTTCAAACTTTCGGAGGTGTGAATTGGCAAAGTTGCAACTTTTCCCGCAGCCCGGCCTGCTCGAACGGGTGTCGATGACGCAGCTGCGCCCGCATCTGCGCGAGGTGGTCGCGGTGGCGGGAACCCACGGCACCAGGTTTCTGATCACCCATCACGGCAGGCAGGTCGCCGCACTGGTTCCGGTGGCGGATTTCTGGCGGATCTGGGAGGACGAGGAGCTGGAACTCTACGGGCCGAAAAACCCCGAAACCGGCCGGCGCCCGGGCAGCCAATGGGTCGCGGCGACCGGCTGGAAAAAGGGCATGGCGGTGCGCTGGACCGAGGCCGGGCCGATGGTGCTGAAGGACGAGGTGATGGCCATCCCGCTGGAGGAGGGGGAGGGGGTTGAGGAGGGGGAGAAGGGGCCGGGGCGAAAGCGGGCGTGGTGGAAGTGGCGGTGAGGGGAGCGCCCTCCCGTGGAGCGGGTCACTTCTCGGCGATTGCCCGCAATCGCCTTTCAGCCAACGGAGCGCTGCCCGGCGTTGCCGGGCGAGATACCACTTATAATTGATTTTCTGCGAGTTCAGACGTCAAGTCTTGACTTACCCACAGGTTTTACCCTATATGCTGCGCTTTGTTGTTGACAACGCACAAGACTTAGGTGAAATAGACTAGGTCAAGTGTTTTTTTTCGGGAAAAACGCAATTTCTTTTGTTGACTTAGCCAAGCCCCCACCACCACTATTGAACCGACAGCCGGGAATCGGTTGCGCCGCCAAGGTGTACGAGACCAAGGCGGCGCTTTACTCCGGCGCCGCAACTCATTGGAGGTCGCGGCGGTTTACGGACGCACCTTAACTCTGCGTAGATTAAGGCCGTAGTGTCAAGTAGCGACCTCCTACCTATTGATTAGGAGTGCATAAATGGCACATCGCAGAAGAAGAAAAGGGGTCGCTCTCACACGACAAAGAGCCGCCCATATCAAGTTTCTGTTGGAAACAACGGATCTTAACCACGCCCAGATTGCCGCCCAAGTTGATTGCATCAATCAAGGCCGTGTTTCCGAAGTTGCTCAAGGAAAACGGTTTTCTGATGTTGCTGCTGATGAATTCAAGGAGGATGACAATGGCGACCAACCCTCCCTCTGGTGACGGCCACCGAAATGGCATGGTGAAAGGTCGTTCGCAAACGCGCACGCCTTATGGCAACTATGTTAAGCGCGATAGGAAAACCGGCCGGTTCATGGATGTTAAGACATCATCGAAAAAGCCGTTCAAAGGTGTTCGGAAAGAAAAGTGACTGGAGTGAGCGCTTCGGCGCTCTCTCTTCTTTTCTGACTCAGCGCCCGGCACGAGGGTGGGCGTGAAGCGCCCGCCCTGGGGGCGGGTCGGGCGCTGACCGGGGCGCAGGCGCCCCGGTCGGGTTTGGGCTGGATGGTCCGAAATCCAATTTCAAGCGCTGGAACGAAGGAGCTTCACCGGGGTGGGCACGCAATTGTCTTTGACAATCGCTTTCGCCCACTCACCCTGAAAATGGCCTAGGAGTCCATCTTCAACGCCGAGATAAACGCTTCCTGCGGAATATCCACCCTCCCGAACTGGCGCATTTTCTTCTTGCCCTTTTTCTGCTTCTCCAGCAGCTTTTTCTTGCGCGTGGCGTCGCCGCCATAGCATTTGGCGGTCACGTCCTTGCGCAGGGCCGACAGCGTTTCGCGGGCGATGACCTTGCCGCCGATGGCCGCCTGGATCGGGATCTTGAACATGTGGCGGGGGATCAGGTCCTTGAGCTTTTCGACCATGGCGCGGCCGCGGGCCTCGGCCCGGTCGCG
>DROE01000040.1 GCA_011322005.1 Devosia sp. | reverse complement strand
GACGCAGGCGGTGTGCCAGCCCGAGGCGATGATGCCGCCAAAATGGGAGTGTTTGGCCAGTTCGGGGTCGGTGTGGAAATACTGGTTGTCGTATTCAAGGTTGAAGGCAATTATTTCGTCCAGCTCAAAGGTGTGGCTGCCCAGCGCTAAATTGTCTCCGGGGTTTATATCCTCAAACCAGCGGGTCATTTGGTGGCCTCTGCGCCATCTGTTGAGGGGTCGCGCACCTCAACCAGATTATCCAGGGTCATAACCATGACGGTCTGGCCTTTCTGGTTTGTTATATTCATATCAAGGGTGAGCACGCCCCATTGGGGGTTGGAGCGGGTGCGCCTGAGGGCGGCAACGGTTGCGCTGCCCCCGATGGTGTCGTTGACCATGACCGGGCGTTTCCATTTGAGGTTTTTGAAACCAAGCCCGCCGGCCGAGGCCAGTTTTTTTGGGAAGTTCTTGAGCAGCATTTTCAGGGCAATGGCCCCGGTGTGCCAGCCCGAAGCCGAGAGGCCACCCAGAAGAGAGGCGTTGGCGGCCTTTTCGTCCAGATGGAAGGGGAAGGGATCAAACTCGGTGGCAAATGAGACAATCATATCGCGGGTGAGCGTGGTTGCGCCCAGGTCTATGACCTGACCGACCTCAAGGTCCTCAAAATGGGTATAGTCAATCGTTACCGGGTTGTTCATTGAATACGCCCATGTCTTTTCACTCGGTTTGCCGCAAAAAATGCTGTCCGCAATAAGCGTCAAGTTGACGTATACGTCAAGTGTTGAATTTGAACAAAATCACATCGCCATCGGCGACCACATATTCCTTGCCTTCGTCGCGGGCTTTTCCGGCCTCTTTGGCCGGAATTTCGCCCCCAAGAGATACATAGTCGTCGTAGGCAATGGTCTGGGCGCGGATGAAACCGCGTTCAAAATCGGTATGGATAACACCGGCGGCTGCGGGGGCCTTGGTACCTTTGACGATAGTCCAGGCGCGGGTTTCCTTGGGACCGGCGGTGAAGAAAGTTTGCAGGCCAAGCAGTTCATAACCCTGCCGGATCAGGCGGTTGAGGCCGGGTTCTGAAAGGCCAATGGTCTCCAGATATTCGGCCTGCTCGTCATCATCAAGCTGGGCCAGTTCCGCTTCGATCTTTGCCGAAATTACCACGCTGGCAGCATCGTTTGCTTTTGCGTATCCTGCGACTTTCTTCGTCATTTCATTGCCGGTATTAGCTGAGTCCTCGTCGACATTGCACACGTAAAGAACCGGCTTTGAGGTAAGCAATTGCAGTTCGCGGAAGGGTTTTTCCTCGTCTGGCGTGCGTTCCACATGGCGCGCGGGGCGACCTTCCCCAAGCACCGCAATCGCACGTTTCACCAGATCAAGGGTCTGTTCTGCCTCCTTGTCGTTACTACGGATTTTTTTCTCAAGGCCGCCAATGCGTTTTTCAAGGCTTTCAAGGTCGGCCAGCATCAACTCGGTTTCAACGGTTTCGGCATCGGCCAGCGGGTCGATGGTTCCGGTAACGTGGACCACATCGGGGTCGCTGAAGCAGCGCAGAACATAGGCGATGGCGTCGGTCTGACGGATATTGGCCAGAAACTGATTGCCCAGCCCTTCTCCCTTTGAAGCACCCTTGACCAGTCCGGCAATATCGACAAAGTTCAGGCGGGCGGGCAGGATTTCCTTTGATTTGGCGATGGCGGCGATTTTTTCTAGCCGCTCGTCAGGCACCGAGACCTCGCCTACATTGGGTTCGATGGTGCAAAAAGGAAAGTTGGCCGCCTGGGCGGCGGCGGTGCGGGTGAGCGCATTAAACAGGGTGGATTTGCCCACATTGGGCAGGCCGACAATGCCGCACTTGAAGCCCATCGTTATTTTCCTTGTTTATTGTTCTGGCCGAACAGTTTTTTGAGCATCCCGGCGAGGGGACCTTCGACGGATTCAGAAGTGGGTCTGGCGGGTAGGGTTCGCGGCGCAGGTTTGGGCTGCGCTGACTTGTCCGCATTGCCCGGCCTCTTAGTCGCAAGCGCCATCTTGTTCATGAAATTGGCGGCGTTGCCGGTGACAAGAAGCGCTGCGTTTTCAGCGATCGCTGCAAGCAGCGGGTCAAGCCATTCAAAATCGACTTTATGAAAGTCGGAAAGCACGTGGCGGTTGACCAGTTCCTTGTGCCCCGGATGGCCAATCCCGAGGCGCACCCGCATGTAGCCGGTGCCGATTTGAGGGTCGATGGAGCGCAGGCCATTGTGGCCACCATTGCCGCCACCGGTTTTCACCCGGACCTTGCCCGGTGCCAGGTCAATTTCATCATAGATGACGATGATGTTTTCAGGGGGGGTTTTATAAAATTTGCTTGCCGCCTGCACGGCGTCTCCCGAACGGTTCATAAACGTCTCAGGCTTGAGCAGCAGAACACGATGCCCGTCGATCTTTCCATCGGACAGCTTTGAATTGAACTTGTTCTTGAAGGGAGGAAAGTTGTGGTGAGCGGCGATGGCTTCAACGGCCATGGCACCGATATTGTGCCGGTGGCGGGCATATTTTGCGCCGGGGTTGCCCAGACCAACGATCAGGTGCATGGGGGGCTCCGCTTCTTCTGGAAACGTGGCGGCTTTTGAAATAGAGCAAAAGCCGCCACGCAAACTATTGCTTGAGGATTATTCCTCGGAACTTTCCTCTGTTGTTTCTTCTTCGCTTTCACCTTCATCCTCTTCCTCTGTTTTCTCAGAGCGCAGGGCGGAAGGCGCGGCGATTGTGGCGATGGTAAAATCGCGATCGGTGATGGTGGGCGCAGCCCCCTCAGGCAGGTTCACCATGGAGATGTTGAGCGAATCGCCAACTTCGGTTCCGGTGAGGTCGATTTCAAAACTCTCCGGAATGGCGCTGGCCAGGCAGACAATTTCAACCGTGTGACGCACGATGTTGAGCACCGCGCCGCGCTTGAGGCCGGGGCTTTCCTCCTCGTTGACGAAGCGCACGGGCACCTCGATGGTGAGGGAGGTTTTGGCACCCACGCGCAGGAAATCCACATGCAGAACAAAGTCGCGTACGGGGTCCAACTGGTAGTCGCGCGGGATGACCCGGTGTTTGTCTCCGTCGGCGTTGACGGTCAGGGTGTGGGATAAAAAACCGCCCGCATGGATGCGTTTGGTCATTTCGCGCAGGGAAACGGCGATGGACAGGGGTGGTTTTTTGTCGCCATAAATGACGGCAGGTATCAGACCTTCACGGCGCAGTTCACGAGCGGCCCCCTTGCCCACCCGGTCCCGCACCGAAGCCTTAAGCTCAGTGCTCATGATTTGATCCAAATCAGGTTGGTGTGGCTTTTGAAAAATTCAAACGCCACGCGCCTATCCTCCAGGGGTGACAAGCGCTTCATAGGGGGCGGGATATAGGCCAAATGGGCAAAGGGGGCAAGGAAGAATTGAAAGGGGGAGAAAATTTCCTACATCGGGTAGAGTCGGTTCAAGGAGAGTTGAGATGAGCGACAGGTCAAACACGGGGGAAAAGCTGGGCAGCGTGGTCTGGATTGCCGGCTGGCTTTTTACCATAGGCTTTCTGGGTCTGGGGTTCTGGCAGGGCTTTGTCGCTTTGTTTATCTGGCCCTACAAAATCGGGGCGGCACTGGCCGGGTTCTGATTGATTTTTGGTGGTCGCGTTGCCGAAGCGCAAAACCGGTTCCCACTTTTCCTGGCAACGCTTGTTGATTTCGCTCGCGCCAGTGTGTTGCACACACGGCTCCGCGGGGGCGGCGCTAGTTTCTTGCTGGTCGCGTTGCCGAAGCGCAAAACCGGTTCCCACTTTTCCTGGCAACGCTCCTAATCAAAAAGACTGGAGACGGACTGCTCGGCGGCGGTGCGGGCAATGGCTTCGCCCATATGGTCGGCGATGGACAGGATGCGGATATTGGCAGCGTCCTTTACGCCCTTTGTCTCGGCGATGGAGTCGGTTATCACCAGTTCTTTCAGGTTTGAGGCGGCGATGCGCTCGGGCGCGCCCGAGGACAGCACCCCGTGGGTGATATAGGCGGAAACGGCGGTGGCCCCGGCCCCGAGCAACGCATCGGCGGCATTGACCAGCGTGCCCCCCGAATCCACCATATCGTCAATCATGATGCAGGTGTGTCCTTCAACATCGCCGATGATGTTCATCACTTCGGAAGCCCCGGCCCGGGGGCGGCGCTTGTCGACAATTACCAGTGGCGCACCCATGCGGGTGGCGACATTGCGGGCGCGCACCACGCCCCCGGCATCGGGGGAAACGATGGTGATGTTCTTGGTGCCATAGTGCTTTTTGATGTCGCGCACGCTGACCGGGGCGGCGAACAGATTGTCGGTGGGAATATCGAAAAAGCCTTGAATCTGCCCGGCGTGCAGGTCGAGCGTCAACACCCGGTCGACCCCGGCCTCAACGATGAGATTGGCGACAAGCTTGGCCGAGATGGGGGTGCGGGGCGCTGATTTGCGGTCCTGACGGGCATAGCCAAAATAGGGAATGACGGCGGTGATGCGGCGGGCCGAGGAACGCCGGGCCGCATCGGTGAGGATGAGCAGTTCCATCAGATTATCGTTGGCCGGGTAGGAGGTGGACTGGAGAATGAACACATCCTCGCCGCGCACATTTTCCTCGATTTCGACAAAGACTTCCTTGTCGGCAAACTTCTTGACGATGCTTTTGGCCAGGGGCCGGCCCAGATATGAAGAAATTGCTTTGGCAAGCTGCGGGTTTGAGTTTCCTGCCAGGAGTTTCATTCTGCCATCCAGCCCGATGATTTTGAAGCCTGTTCGATATTGATAAGATCACTACCGGGCTTCAATTTTGTTTGGTCGCGTTTTGTAAACCGGATAACCGGCCACCACTTATCCTGAAAACGCTTCTTGAGACTCGTTTTGTCCCTGTCCCATTTTGGCGCACCCTTAGCGCCTGACAGGTGTGGAGGCAACAGGGTAGGGAAACAAAATTGGGTACAGGGTTTATTTCAGCGCGATGATGCTGATCTGGCGACCGGTCTGGCATTTGTTATGGGTGGCGTGGCGGTGGGAAAAATAGTACTCTGGGTTGGCATAAGTGCAGGCACCGGCTAACCCGATTTGAGTGATGCCGGACCTTTCAAGCTCCGCGCGCACAAACCCGGGCAGGTCAAAATGCTCGCGTTTTCGGGAACCGAGGCGGGTGATGAAGCGTTTCCCTTCTTTGTGTCGGGCTAAAAAGTCTGCGGTGAAGTCCGGGCCGACCTCATAGTTCTCCATGAATATGGTGGGGCCGATGGCGGCGATTATGCGGGCCGGTTCAGCCCCCAGTATACTCATGGCGGCGATGGTGGAGGTGATGATGCCGTCTACCGCTCCGCGCCAGCCCGCATGGCAGGCTCCTATGATACCGGCTCCAGGGTCGGCAAACAGGACCGGGGTGCAATCGGCGCTCAGAACGCCCAGGGCAATTCCGGGGGATTTTGTAACCATCCCGTCCGCTTCGGGGCGGCTGGAAAAGTCGAAATCTCTGCTGACGGTGATGACACGGGTTGAATGAACCTGGGAAAGGGTGGCCAGTTTTGGCGGGGGCAGTCCGAGCGCATCCATTATTCTTGTGCGATTGGCGGCGACGTTCTTTTTGTCGTCGGCGACGGAAACCGAAACGTTGAGGGAGGCAAAATCGCCCGGGGAGACGCCGCCCCGCCGCCCGAAAAACCCGTGGGTGATGTTGTTGATTCGCGCCAGTGCTTCGTCCTGCTCGAACGGCACTCCCTGTTTCACCCCTTGCACAGCCATGACCTTGAACAGGTCGCCCATCTGGTCGGGGTCAACAAGCCGATTGAGATCGGCCTTGATGGACTGAGCCTTTTCAGGGTTGCTGGCGATAAGTTTTTCCGCCCGCTGGACTATGCCCAACTGTTTTAGCACCTGCCCCTGGGTGCCGGCCATTTGTGCGGCCGCGCCTCTGGAATTTGCCACTTCAATCAGGGCGCTAAAGTTTACATGGGCTGAAAGGTCCGCCGTGCCGGGGTTTTCAAGCGGGTCGGCAAATTCATGGTCGGCAATGGCCTGAAACGTGTCACCGGTCCGGGTTTTTTCGTACCCGTAGTCGATAACCATCATGGTGCCGCCGCGCCGGTTGAGCAGGTCGGCAAGTTCAGCAACAAGGTTTTGCGCGACAGGGCTGGTTTCCCAGATTTCGCCTTGGGCGGGTGCGTTGAATTCAGCGGGAACTTCGCCCGGGGGGAGGGGGTTCGGGGCCAGTCCCCAGGCCAGCCTGCCGTCACGCAGACCGATGAGGCGTTCATGCCAGGCACCGTTTTGAAACTGGTACTGGTGGATGGGCAGGGCGTCAAAAAATTCGTTGGCGATGATTATGAGCGGGGTTGTTCCCCTCTCAAGAGCAGCGATGCTTTCAATCCAGCGCGGCTTGAATTTGGCCAGCGCCTGTTTTTGCTTTTCAATCAGGGGCGGGCTGACATCAAACAAGGTCAGTTCCATGGCGGTAAGCGCCTGCCGGTCTTTTGAAATGACCCGAAGCATGTCGGCCATCAATGTGCCGCGTCCGGGCCCCAGTTCAAGCAGTTCGAAGCGCTCGGGGCGCCCCAGAACATGCCATTGCGTCAACACCCAGGCCCCGAGCATTTCGCCAAACATCTGGGAAATTTCGGGGGCGGTGACAAAGTCGCCCTTTTTGCCCAGCGGGTCGGTGCTGGTATAATATCCCAGCTTGGGGTGGGTGCTGCAAATACCCATGAAGGTGGCTACGGACATGGGGCCGTGGGTTTGAATCTGGAGACGAATTCGCTCAAATGTGGCGTTGTTGTTTTTGGTGGAACTACCTACCACGCGGCTGCCTCACGGCGTAGACGATGAGGGCGGCCCCGGCGACAGCCAGGGGAAGGGTAAGCACCATGCCCAGGGTGACCCAGTCGCCATAGAGATAGCCTATCTGGGGGTCGGGGAGGCGCACCTGCTCGACAAGAATTCTTGCAAGCGCATAACCAAGCCCGAACAGGCCGGCAACCAGCCCGGGGCGACGCAGGCCAAAGCGGATATGGGTGACAAAACGGAGCAGCAGAAACAGGACCAGCCCTTCGAGCGCTGCTTCATAGAGCTGGCTTGGATGACGGGGAAATTCACCGCCACCGGGAAAGACCACGCCCCAGGGAAGGGTGGTGACCCGGCCATAAAGTTCGCCGTTGATATAGTTGGCGATGCGCCCCAGAAACAGGCCGATGGGGGCGGCCGTGCCCAGCAAATCCAGAGCGGAAAGCACGTTGGCCTTGTGATGGCGGGCAAACAATATCATGGCGATAACAACGCCGAGCAGGCCGCCGTGGAAGGACATGCCGCCCTGCCAGACCTGAAAAATCGCCAGGGGGTTGGCAGCGAACTGGCCAGGGGCATAAAACAGAACATAGCCCATGCGCCCGCCAACGATGGCGCCAAGCACCGCCCAAAAGGCAAAATCAAGGAACTGGGCTGAAGTGAGGGGCGGGCTGTTTTCTTTCCACAGGGATTTGCGCGCCAGCAGGTTGATCCCGTAAAGGGCACCCAGCCCGATGCCTGCGAGATAGGCCAGCGCATACCAGCGCACAACCAGCGGTCCGAGGGAAAAGGCGATGGGGTCGATGTCTGGAAACGGCAAAATTTATGGCTCCTGCGAGGATCGCGCCAGCATGGCTTGAGGCAAGGCACTGGTCAAGACAGCTTTGGATACTTAAATAAAGACCGAAAGAGGGCGCGCAAGTGCGCTCACAAAGTTGTTTGAAAGGTATTGGCCGCATGAACCAGAGCAGCAAGATTTTTGATGATATCGGGCGTCTGATGAACGATGCCGCAGGGGTCGCCGATGGGGTTCGGCGCGAGGCTGAGACCGCGTTCGGCGCACAGATGGAACGCATTGTTGCAGACCTTAATCTGGTGCGGCGGGAAGAATATGACGTGCTGCGCGAAATCGTTGAGGTGCAGGGCGAGGAAATAGAACAGTTGCGCAAGGAGCTTGCTTCGTTCCGGTCGCGCAAAAAAAAATGAACGCCCGGAACGAGTTCCGGTGCTGGAATCTGCCAAATCTGCTGGGGAAAGATTGCGCCGGACCAGGTCCGTTAACTCCGCGTTAACCATGCCCCCGCGATCTTTGCACAGAAGATTCTCCATCAATTGACGTGATGGCGTGTCGGGGAGTTGTGGGCGGTGTAGAGTTATACGCGCAGGGACGATTCGCGGTTCATTCCTGGGCCGGTTCCTTCGTCCTGCAAAGTGTGAACATGCCCGCGCCGATGAGTTCAGGCACGGCAAACGGGGTACTGCAAGGCGAAACGAAAATGGCACTAATGCAATCTTTTGAAGCAGAACGGGAGATACATCCCGTTGATATTATTGAGCATATTGCTTCGATCAACGATTGGGTCTTTGACCGCCAGGATGCGGATGAAATCTGCATCACGGTGCGCGGGGGCTGGAGTGATTATCATGTGTCGTTCAACTGGATGGAGCATATGGAATCGCTGCATGTGGCCAGCGCATTTGACCTCAAGGTGCCCGATGCGCGGCGCAACGAGGTGAGCAGGCTCATCACCATGATCAACGAGCAGATGTGGATTGGCCATTTTGACATGTGGAGCCAGGAAGGGGTTGTCCTGTTTCGCAATTCGCACCTGTTGTCCGGGGGCGCGGAGGTTTCACCCCAGCAATGCGAGACGCTTCTGCGCACGGCCATGGATGCGTGCGACCATTATTACCAGGCGTTCCAGTTCACCGTTTGGGCGGGAAAGAGCGCGCGCAAATCCCTTGATTATGTGCTGTTTGAAACCGCAGGAGAGGCCTAGCCTTTTTTGGGGACGGCCATGACGGATGAAACAATCAGCTTTGAGGATTTTTGCAAGGTTGACATCCGGGTGGGCACTATTGTTGAGGCCTTGCCCTTTCCCGAAGCGCGCACTCCGGCGCTTATATTGATGATAGATTTTGGCGCTGATGTCGGGGTTAAAAAGTCCTCGGCGCAAATTACCGGCTATTATGGTTGTGAAATGCTGGTCGGGCGGCAGGTGATGGGGGTGGTCAATTTTGAGCCGCGCCAGATCGGGCCGATAAAATCGGAAGTGCTGACCCTTGGTTTCAAGGACGAGGCCGGGCTGGTTGTTCTTGCCAATGTGGACCGCCCGATACCGAACGGCAACCGGCTGATTTAAAGCATGTTGCGTTCAATCCCATTCACTCAACATGCTTTATCTTTTTGTTTTCGCATGTCTTTTATCCCAAAACCGGTACCCACTTTTGGGAGACATGCTTTGGGGTCGGGACTACAGGTTTTTCGTCAGTTTGAGCTTGCTCAGAACTGGATGGTCGCTTTCCTCCACCATGGCCAGCAGAAACCGGCGGATGGCACGGGCGCTGTCATCGGGCAGGTCGGCAAATGCCGCATTGATGCGGGCAGCCTGGGTGCGGGAGAGAGTGGCAAAAAAATCTTTCCCTTTGTTTGTGGGGAAAAGCAGACGCTGGCGCCGGTCGTTCTGCCCGGTTTTTTGCTCCACATAATCATTGTCGATCAACTGGCGGAGCACACGGGCGAGGCTCTGTTTGGTGATTTTGAGAATACCAAGAAGAGTGGCCACCGACATGCCGGGGCGAATATTGACGAAATAGAGAACCCGATGGTGAGCGCGGCCAAATTTCTTCTCAGCGAGCAGGGCATCGGCGTCGGAGACAAAATCGCGGTAGGCGAAATAAAACAGCCCCATAATGTCAAGGGGCATCTGTTCGAACCCGTCGGGGGATGAATATATGTCAGTAGTGTTGACATTGTTTTTTGCTGATGTCATCGTGTCGCCAAGGCTGATGTGTCAGGCTCCTTATCCCAAAGCCGGTTTGCTTTGCCAAGGGCATACACATGGGCCACAATCTTGGTAAAGGTTGGGCCGCTTGAGGCGAGAGGCGGTTTGACTGGCAACGGAGAAAATAATGAGTGCATTGGCGATGGACCAGCGTGAGGGCTGGATTTGGTACGATGGAGAATTTGTGCCCTGGGGGGATGCAAAACTGCATATCCTGACCCACGGCCTGCATTATGCTTCCAGTGTGTTTGAGGGGCAGCGCTCTTATAGTGGTGTGGTATTCAAACAGCGCGAGCATACCGAGCGCCTGATTCAATCGGCAAAGTATCTTGATTTTGAATTGCCGTTCAGCGCCGATGAGCTTGACCGGGCCTGCGATGAAGCCATCGCCAGAAACGGGCTATCAAATTCTGATGCCACCTATATTCGGCCCTTTGCCTGGCGCGGCTCGGAGGAGCTTGGGGTTCCGGCGCGCAACAACAAGGTTCATGTGGCAATTGCCGTGTGGGACTGGCCCAGCTATTTTTCCATGGAGGAAAAACTCAAGGGTATTCGTATGACCATGGCCAGATGGCGGCGCCCGGCCCCTGACACCATTCCGTGCAAGGCCAAGGCGGCAGGCCTCTATATGATTTGCATGCTTTCCAAGCACGATGCCATGGACCGGGGTTATACCGAAGCGCTGATGCTGGATCACCGGGGGCTGGTGGCCGAGGCGACCAGCGCCAACATATTCTTTCACCGGGGGGGCGAGCTGCACACGCCCATTGCCGATACATTCCTTGATGGCATCACCCGGCGCACGGTGATTGACCTGGCCAAAAAAAATGGCCTCAAGGTGGTCGAGCGGCGCATAAAACCGGAAGAACTGAGCGATTTTGACGAGTGTTTTTTGACCGGGACGGCCGCAGAAATCACGCCGGTTGCCGAGATCGACGCGGTAAAATTCGCGCCGGGCAGGGTCTGCAAGCTGATAGTGGAAGCCTATGCGCAGGAAGTGCGGCCCAAACTGGCGGCTGCGCAGTAGAAGTAAAAACTATTGAAAATGGCTTGAGCTATTCCCAGCGTTCCTTCGCACTGTCATCGGCGGTTTTGGCGGCGACCCAGTTCTCACCGGTGGCGCTTCGTTCCTTTTTCCAGAACGGGGCGCCGGTTTTAAGGTAATCCATCAAAAATTGCGCGCCCTCAAAGGCGGCCTTTCGGTGCCCGGCCAGTGTCATCACCTGCACGATGGGTTCGCCGGGCGCGAGTGTACCATAGCGGTGGATGGTGGTGAGTTTGATGAGGGAAAAGCGTTCAAATGCCTGTTTGGAGATTTTTTCCAGTTGAGACTGAGCTAAAGCGGGGTAGTGTTCAAGGGTCATGCTGAGGATGGGATTATCGGGAGTTGAGCGCACCAGCCCGGTGAAAGTGACGGCAGCACCGGCCGCTTCGGTGCCTGATAAAAATGCGTTGCTTTCAGCGCCGGGGTCAAAGGTTTCGCTTTGCAGTCTGACGATGATGGCGGAGGCGGCCATAGGTTCAGCCTCCGGTCATGGGCGGAAAAAAGGCCAGCGTTCCGGCATTTCCCAGTTCGGTGTCGTGTTCCACGATTTCTTCGTCCAGCGCCGTCTTGATGAGGGAGCGGTCGGAAAAGGCCATCTCGAAAGCCTCGTCATTCTCGCTGAGCCAATCCATCAGCTGGGCGACGGTTTTGACCTGTTGGGGCGGGTTGACCTCCTCGTCATTTCTGTTCAGGCGCTCGCGCAGCCAGGCAAAATAGAGGATTTTCATTTGTCTGTTCCTTTCAGGTGCGGCCAGGACGAGGCGAAATAATCATAACCCGAATAAAGGGTCAAAGCGGTTGCCAGCCACATCAGGGCGGCGGCGGCAAGGCTCAGGGCGGGGATGAGCGGCACCAGAAGAATGATGCCGATGGCAACAAGCTGAAAGGTGGTTTTATATTTGGCCACCGGCGTCACATGGACGCTTATCTGCCGGGCCCCGAGAAACTCGCGCAAGCCGGCAACGGCGATTTCGCGCATCATGATGGCGATGGCGGCCCACAGAAGTGGAAGCGAAAAAGCGCCCTCATAGGCCAGCGCGACAAGCAATGCGCCGACCAGAAGTTTGTCGGCAATGGGGTCGAGCATACGCCCCAGCGGCGAGATGGCCTGCATTTTGCGGGCAAGATGGCCGTCCACATAATCGGTGAGCGCGGCAATGACGAACAGCGCGAAAGCGGCCCAGCGCACAGTTGCGCCCTCCATGAGCACCAGCGCGATGATGACCGGTATGGCGCCAATGCGGGCCAGGGTGATGATGTTGGGCAGGGACATCAGTTTTCTTTTCATTCAATCAGGGCGGTTGAAATGGTCGTAGATTTTCTGTGCCATCTGTTTGGATATTCCCGAGGCCGCTGTCAAATCGGCAAGGCCGGCGCGGGAAACGGCCTTGGCCGAGCCGAAATGGTTGAGCAGCACCCGTTTGCGGGCCGGGCCGATGCCTTCGATCTCATCGAGCGGGTTCTTGATAAAGTCTTTTTTGCGCCGGGCCCGGTGGGTGCCGATGGCGAAACGGTGGGCCTCGTCACGCAGGCGCTGCACATAATAGAGCACGGGGTCGCGGGCCGGAAGCATGAAGGCTTTGCGTCCGCGCTGGTGGAAAGTCTCGCGCCCGGCGTCGCGCTCCTCGCCCTTGGCGATGCCAACGATAGTGACCTCTCTGGGCAGGTTCAGTTCCGCCAGAACCTGTTGCACGGCCGAGAGCTGGCCCTTGCCGCCATCAATCAGCAACAGGTCGGGCCAGTCGGGCATGCCGGTTGCCTGATCCTCAGCTTCCGGGGCGCTTTCCTTGGCCAGCCGTGAAAAGCGCCGGGTCAGAACCTCGCGCATCATGGCAAAATCATCGCCCGGTGTCAGGTCCTTGGATTTGATGTTGAAAGTGCGGTAGTGTTTTTTGGACAGGCCTTCGGAACCGGCGACCACCATGGCCCCAACAGCGTTGGTGCCCGAAATGTGGGAATTGTCATAAATCTCGATGCGCCGGGGCGAAGCTTCAAGATTGAAGGCGGTTTTGACCCCTTCAAGCAGGGTTTTCTGGGTTGCGGTTTCGGCGAGCAGCCGGCCCAGCGCCTCGCGGGCGTTGGTGGTTGCGTGTTCCACCAGTTCGACCTTTTCGCCCCTTTTTGGCACCAGAATTGAGACCTTGCGCCCGGCACGGGCCGAAAGCGCTTCAGCGATGAGTTCGCGTTCGTCAATTTCGTGGGAGAGCAAAATCTGTTTTGGCGGGGTGCGGCTTTCATAAAACTGCATTACAAAGGGCCCCAGCACATCGGCTTTGCTTAGATCGGCGCTGGCGCGGGGGTGAAAGGCATGGTTGCCCCAGTTCTGAAAGGCGCGGTAGAAAAACACCTGCACGCAGAACCGACCGGCCTGCTGGTCGATGGCAAAAATGTCCGCCTCCTCGACGGTTTTGGCCGACATGTCCCCGTGGCTGAGAATAAGGGCCAGGGCGCTAAGGCGGTCGCGCAGCAGGGCGGCGCGCTCAAAATCCAGCCCCTCGGCGGCTTTGTTCATTTCGTCCGAAAGCTGGCGCTGCACGGATTTGGAACGTCCGGCGAGGAAGGCGCGGGCGTCTTCGACCAGCCTTGCATAGTCAGCGGTGGAAATGAGGCCGGTGCAGGGGGCCGAGCAGCGTTTGATCTGGTGCTGAAGGCAGGGGCGGGTGCGCCCGGAGAAATAGCTGTCCGAGCAATTGCGCAACAGGAAGGCCTTTTGCAGGGCGGCAAGAGTGCGTTCGACGGCTGTAGCCGAAGCAAAGGGGCCGAAATAGTCGCCCTTGCGGCGGCGGGCGCCGCGGTGCTTGAGCAATTGGGGAGCGTCGTGATCTCTGGCGATCAGGATATAGGGGAAGGTCTTGTCGTCGCGCAGCAGCACATTGTAACGCGGTCTGAGGCGCTTGATCATGTTGGCTTCGAGCAGCAGCGCCTCGGCTTCGGTTTTTGTGCGCACAAATTCCATGTGGGCGGTGGCGGCAATCATGCGCTGGGTGCGCACAACATTGCCCTCATAGCGGGTGTAGTTGTTGACGCGGGACTTCAGATTGCGCGCCTTGCCCACATAGATGACGTGGCCTGAAGTGTCGATCATACGATAAACACCCGGTGCGGAGGGCAGGTTTTTGACAAAGGCCCTGATGACATCGGGACCGGTTTCCTGCTGGCCTTCGGTGTCGGTTTTTTTATCGTGCGTTGGGGCTGGGCTGTCGCTCATTTCAGGGCCGGCGTTATGCCCCCCCGACCGCGCCAGTCCAGATGCTCGCCGCCATCCAGCGCTATCATCTGCCCGGTAATCGAGGGAGTGTCGAGCAGGAACAAAACCGCTTTTGCAATCTCGGCGGGGTCTGGAGAGACCTCAAGAGGCAGCGCGGCAACCGATCTGGCAAAATCCTCCTCGCTCTGGCGGGCGCTGGGCAGGGTGGGGCCGGGGCCGATGGCATTGACCCGAACAGCGGGGGCCAGCGACTGGGCCAGGGTTTTGGTGGCGGTCCAGAGTACGGTTTTGGACAGATTGTAGGAGAAAAATGCCGGATTGGTCCGCAACACGCTTTCGTCGATGATGTTGATGATGTTGCCGCCGGTTTTTTTTGGCAATTGCGCGGTAAAATCACGGGCCAGAAACATCGGCGCCTCAGCGTGCAGGGCGAAGTGGCTGTCCCAGAGCTTTTCATCCAGAGTCATGGCGCTATCGGGTTCAAATATGGAGGCGTTGTTGATGAGTACGCTTAGCGGTCCGAAGCACTCAGCCGCCGATGCAACCAGTTGGCTGCGTTCAGGGCGTTTTTGCAGATCGGCCTGAACCAGAGCGGCCGCTCCGCCTTTATCTGCAATATCGCTCACAAGGTCCCGGGCGCTCGTCTGTGAGCAATGATAGTGAATCACAACATTGTGGCCCGCTACCGCCAGGGTGCGGGCAATGGCGGCACCGATGCGGTTGGCGGCGCCGGTAACGAGGATGTTGTGGGGGCTTTTATCGTTCATGGGACAATCATAGCGGCAAGCGGGCGGCAAAGCGACCCGGAAGTGCCCTATCCGGCGAACGCCAAGAACAGATATGCCAGGTAGGAGAGCGACAACAAACTGCCAACCCAGCGGCCGATGGGGCGGCGCAAAAAAGCCATCGGCAACAGTGTGGCAGCAGCGCCAAGCATGACCCACAAGTCGAAGCTGAGCAGGCGCGGGTCCACCGGCAGGGGTGCAACAAGAGCGGTGATGCCCAGAATGCCCAGTATGTTGAAAATGTTCGAGCCGATGATATTGCCCACCGCCACCCCGGCCTGACGGCGGAAAGCGGCGGCAAGGGTTGCTGAAATTTCCGGCAGTGTGGTGCCCAGTGCAACGATGGTGGTGCCCACAACCGTCTGGCCGATGCCCAGCGCCTCAGCCAGCAGCAAAGCGCCGTCCACAGTGAGCCTGGCACCAAGGGCCAGGCCCACAAAACCAAACACGAGCATTATCACGGGTTTGAGCAGGGGAAGGGAAGGGGGCGGGTTGTCCTTCAGGAATTGTTGTCTGGCATCTCTGCGGGCTGTTTGCGCCAGCACATAGCCATATGCAAGATAGATAGCGAACAGGAGCAGGAGGAGCATGCCATCGAAGGAAGAAATTGCGCCGTCCGTCGCCAGGGCGAAAACCGCCAATGAGACTGCGAACATGAAGATCACGGAGCGGCGGGTGCCCGGTTCCAGCAGATAGATGGGGGCAATAAGGGCGGGAAGGCCAAGCACGATCAGTGAATTTGCGATGTTGGAGCCAATGGCGTTGCCCACAGCCAGAAAGGGCGCGCCGCCGAGCGCCGCCTGCAAAGCCACAAACAACTCCGGGGCGGACGTGCCCATGGAAACTATGGTCAGACCGATAATGATGGTGGGCACATGCAGGCGCACGGCAATGGCGACGGCTCCCCGCACCAGTGCATCTCCGGCCAGAGTCAACAGCACCAGCCCGGCTATAAAATACAATGTCGCGGTCATTGAAGTCCCCGTTCGGTGCTGGCAAAATGGTTGCTTTTAAGCCGATTTGCAAGGTGGTTGCTCACGAATGTTTGTATGAAAAATCTTGTTTTGGCATTGTTCCCCCCTCCGGGGCGTCTATCGTTGCCGATCGGGAGGTTTTGATGCTGACGAGTTCACATATTCTTGTCGGCGCTGTGGTGGCGTCGCGGCCGGTTATGCGCTGGTGGCAGATCCTTCTGGCCTGGGCGGGCGGTTTTGCACCGGACGCCTCAATTTTTGCGATGGTGGTCTATTCGCGTTTGTTCAATGGTCCCGGAGTTGATCTGTGGAGCAATTATGACGGGCTGTACTGGCAGGAACCCTGGCAGACCTATTCGGCGATTTCTTCCTCTTTCCCCCTGTGGTCTCTCGTTATGGTTGCCGGATTTGCTTTGCTCCGGTATTCAGAGCGGTTCAAATCGCTCGGACTGGCTGTATTGATCTTCACGGCTGGATATTTTTTGCATATTACAGCCGATTTTTTTACGCACGCCGACGACGCCTACGCGCAGTTCTGGCCTTTTTCCGACTGGCGGTTTTATTCCCCGGTTTCCTACTGGCAACCCCAATATTATGGCCGGATTTTCGGTATTGTTGAGATGATCGCGGGTATTGGCATAGTTGCCTACCTGATTTACAGGTTCCGGCAGTGGCCGGTACGCGTTGCCGCCGCTTTGATGGTGATACCCTATTTTGTCAGTCTGGCGCTGCACTTTTAGGTTGCGGCCTCAGGACACAGCACCGGTGCGACATAAGGAAAAATTAACCAACCTTTCTTTGGACCAATTGTGCTGGAACACTGGCGCACGAGAAGGCCACTCGGCATTTCTTGAGTAAACCAGAGTAGGGACACATCATTATGGAAGCTCTTCTTCCCATTATCATGCAACTTGTTGGCGGCGGCGCCGGTGGCGCCGGGGTTGGTGCTGCTCTAAAGGCAGCAAATCTTGGCACAATCGGCAACATCATAACAGGCGCAATAGGAGGCGTCGGCGGCACCTTTATCGCCGGAATGATTCCCGGACTTTCCGGGCTTCTAGGTTCGGCTACAGAGCTGGCCACCACTGCAACAGACGCGGCGGGCGCCACCGCTGCGAGCGGTCTTGATCTGGGTGCGTTGGCCGGGCAGGGCGTGACCGGGCTGGTTGGCGGGGGCATTTTGACCGCCGTAGCCGGCCTGATAAAAAATGCCATGGACAGCAAGTAAGCAGCCGGTGAGCGGATCGCAAAATGCGGGTAAATGCCCCGGAGTGCGCTCCGGGGCATTTTTTCGTCCAATTTCAAGGTGTAGCTCATCGGTAAACTGATATATCGCCTTTCCCATGAATTCCGGCTCGAACCTGGCCGACATCTCGCGCGGCAGCCCGTTTGTCCGGCGTTTCAGCTTCTGATGACTGCAATGACAAACAGGAGCAGCCCGAACACGAAGATGACCGCACCAAGGGGTGCGAGCATGAAAAACGCCATGGAAAACAATAGCGGTGGATCGCCGGGCAATAGCAAAGTGGCCAGCCACAGGGGCAGCACTCCAAGGCTGAGCAGGATAAAACCAATCAATAGCGTGGCGCGGGCCCAGCGGGAAAGTCTCATGGGGGTCGGGGTCTCCTGAAGCTGGTTTTCCGGTTTGGCGCGTATTTTTCCAGATTAACGCTGCCTGAACGGGAGCGCCAGCCCCGGTTCAGTGGCGCTGGCCTAGGCTCTCTCTCAAATGCAAGGAGAGGGCCTGAACCATGACTTTTTCGAACCAGAAATCCTTTGATAATGCCGAGCGGTTTTTCCCGGCAAATGTAGCGGCGCGGGCCTGCCTTCTGGCCGAGCTGGACCGGCTGATGCAGGAGAATGCCACGCGGACAAAACACGCCGGAGTGGATGTTCCCGAGCACCTGTTTTCAACGGACGAGGCCGGGTTTCCAGTCGGCGTCCGCTCTCGCGCATAGGTACGTTGCCCAAGCGGATAACCGGCTGGCTTTTTGGTTATTCCAGAATGAACGTGATTTTGAGCGCCACGCGGTATTCGGTGATCTCGCCGTCTTCAATAACCACACTCTGATCCTTCACCCAGGCGCTTTTCACTCCGCGCAGGGTTTCGGCGGCCTTGGCAACGCCGTTGTTGACGGCATCCTCAAAGCTTTTGTCCGAGGCGGCGATAATCTCGGTAATGCGGGCAACTGACATGGGTTTTCTCCTGTTGGCTGTTGATGTTTTCAAGGGAAGAGCGAGAATGTGGCGGGAGTGAGGGGGGCAAGCCTCATCCTGAGTTCATCGAAGGACGAGGTGTGTTATCGTCTGCCCACGCAGTTCGACAGGCTCACTGTGAGGGCGTGAGGGAATTTTCTCCCCACCCCAGCCCTCCCCACGAAGGGGGAGGGGGAAGAGGGGCGATACATGCCCGTGCGTGGTTCTCCCTCTGCCCACTGGCGAGAGGGAAGGTGGGCAGTTGTTTTTGCGAGCGTCATTGCGAGCGACCACTTGGAGCGCGGCAATCCAGTTTGTTTGGGGTTTTCTGGATTGCTTCGTCATTTCATTCCTCGCAATGACAAAGGCGTGCGGATTGCTTCGGCGCAACCGCTTCTCGCAATGGTTCAGAGTGCTATTTGTTGGGCTTAAAGCGATCAACAACATTATTGGCCAGAGACCGGACTGCATCTTTGCGGCGACGGTACCCAGATCTACCTTTTACATAGTCCTTCAGTCGCTCGGGCACCTCGTCAGCCAGTACGGTTTCCCAAATATCGCGCTGCCAGGTTTGCTCATCAGACTCTTCATCCTCTGACCAGTCCCGAAAATCAAAAAAACCGGCAATATCTTCATATCTCAGCTGGCCCTCCTTGGCTTTCAAAAACAGGCCGGGCTTTTCCACCTTGAGAATGCACAAGCCGACAATTAGCGGGGGAGGGTGGGATTCCCTTTCCGCTGCAAATGCTGTCGAAATCGCGATGTTGGAAAAGATATGCTCCAGTGTTCGAAGGCTGAATACGTTCTTCAGGGCTACCCTTTGCAGAAACTCCATTGTGAGACGGTTTTCTTCAGTTGATGGAAGGTTGAGGCTGTCGCTCAAATAGCGAATATATTTTACGATTCGCCTGCTGTGCTCAGACCATTCCGTGTCGCTGTTCGCAATTGTCAAATTGATGAATTTTTGCAGATAGGTTGTGGCCTCGATCTTGGCGCCATAGGCAAACTGAACAGATCGTTTTAATTGCTCCATATGCACACCAAGCACAAAATGGACATTGGGAACCGACATGAAGTGCTTGATCCGCTCAAGAATTTGCAGTGCGAATATCGGTTTGCACCGGTCAAGCTCGTCAATGATGAAAACAAGCGGCTTTTGCTTTTCCTCGCCATTTTTCGGGGCAAGCTGATTTGGCAGTGCTTCCAGTGTTTTTCTAAATTCAGCAACAATATTTTTTTGGTCGCTGATATCGGTAAGAAACGAACGCATATAGTCATCTGCCACTTCGCCAGCTTCATCGATTACCTCTTCAATGGCCTTTTTGACGTCACTGTTATTCACCGTTCCGGCGGTGATAATTTTAATGGTTGCTTTCGCGCCTACCTTTGCTGTAACCCTGAGCAACCGGCTACCCAGCTTTATTGAACTTTCTTTGATTTCATCAAACGACCCTTCTGCCGGGGTTTTATTGGCTTCAGTAAGGGCAACAATCTCGCGTACCAGAACTGCAAAAGCATCGTCGGCGTAATCATTTTCAAAAGCATCGAAAAAGATAACTGGTATTTCCAGTTTTCGAAGTTCGCCAGCCCACATCTTCAAGAAGGTTGTTTTGCCCGTTCCCCACTTTCCATCGAATGCAATCACCAGGGGATCCGATATTGTAGTGACCAAATTGGTCATTCCCTCGCCAAGATCGGCACGACCAAACAGGTCTTTT
>DROE01000039.1 GCA_011322005.1 Devosia sp. | reverse complement strand
TCTGGCCCGTGTCGCCGGAAACGGGAAACTCGATGTCCGATTCGGACTGACGTCGGACTCTTCGTTTCGCGACACCGAGAAGTTGCAGGTTGAAGGACTTATCGTCTGCGGGGGTTGGCAGCCAGACCTGACACTCTGGCATGGAGCGGGAGGCCGTTCGCACTGGTCAACGCGAAGCAATCAGTTACAGGGCACCGGAACGCTTGCCCACACCGCTTTGGCCGGCTCATGCGCTGGCGAAAAGAGCATGAGCGCTTGCGTAAACCACGGACGAGCGGTGTTTTGCGATCTGTCGGGTTTGGACCACAGGGGAGACAAGTTTCCCATACCGGTTGGCGAGCACGAAAGTGATGACGGTCAGCTTCCCGTTGTGAAGAATATGGAAGAATTGTCGAGCTGTTTCCTTGATAGCGGCAACTCATTTGCCCACCCGGCTCCCGAATCCGAGGGACGACTTCTAAGGCATCTGTGGAACCGGCGCGCGCAAGAGGACTTGGCCAAACCCGGAGCATCGAAGGTTCTCAGGCTCAACGAAGTTGTCGCCAAAGTGGTTCTAGGGGATATCCCGGCTGAATATTCGGGGATCATTGCGCAGGAGCGCTGCGTGCAAGCTGGCCGGTTCGCCGACGGTGCCCGTGGGCGCTTGGACGACGAAGCCACTGCCGAGTTGGTTCCTGACTATCTCCGGGGGCGTTTTGGAAATCGGGGCCGGGTTGTTAGACTGATTATCCAGCATGACCGCCCGCCTGAAGAGGGCTGTCAGATTTACATGGACACTGAAACAGACGTTCCTTCCGCCGCCGTCGGATTCATACTCAACTCTTCCGGGGCGAGAGATGGCAAAGCTCTTGCCTTTGTTGACATGACTGTTGTCAGTGCGGGACAGATGGTGGTCGTCCGCAACACAACGCACGCGGACACCCTGATAGTCGGTGAAACCGTGCCGGAACCTGTTTGATGTTCAGCGGGGAGCGGCCTTACTTGACGGCGGTATCCCGGGCACGGATCAAGATGGCGGCATATTCGGGGTTGAAGCGAACTTCGGCCATCTTGATGCCGGCGTTGAGACGTTCCAGCAAAACCGGGTTTTGAGGCTCTTTGCGAAATGCTTCAAGGCTCCGACTCATCAGCGTCTCCAAATCCCTTCCGGTCGTCGCCCACAGCGTGCTGACAATTGAATTCAGCGCCAGTGATTCCTTCGCCGCCTTGACCGCTACCAGCAGATAGAGGCCGTTTAAGGCATCAAGTATCAATTCCGGGTCCGTGCGGTCGGCACCAGTACGCGGTTTACGCAAAGAGACACGAATGTCAGAATCAAGCCGGGCGAGGCGCGGCTCGATCATCCCTGATATCTCCCGGATCAGACCTGACGCCTGTTCACCCCACAGGCAGTTCCGGTCGTTCTGTGTGATGATGGAGACTGCTACGATCAGCCGATTGAACCGGTCCAGCGCACGGCATGCCAGGTCGATGTCCGCGAATTTTCCATACGAGTCGGTAAACACGCCAAGCTGGTTTTGTGCGTGGGCCAGAATAGCCTCAACGACCGGCCCCAGGCCCGCGGCCTCAATGCCCTGCTGCGTTGGCGCATCGGCCATGCCCAGTATGACAGAAACCAACCGGTAAGGACTTTTTACCGGCCCTAGGGCTGCATGCATCATCAAAGCGGCAACAGCGGGATCGTTAACAGGAAACGAATTCAGCGCCAGCGCGAGTGCCTCCTCGTCGTGAACATTATTTATTGCACGCCCGAATGCCACAGCCTGGGGCAGCAACTGGTGATGCCGCAGGGCATTTTGTATCTGATCAAGGGATTGATAGACTTCATCTCCACCAATCTGGACGCATAAACGACGCAGTGCCTCCTCGTCCTTTGAAGCGACCCGGCAAGCCCTGGAAATTGCATCAGCGAGTTCAAGGGGAAATACCGAGCGCGAGCCAGTCATCGCCTGGGGTGATAGCGCTCGCGCTGCCTCTTGCACAAAATCGGGATTGATGTCCCTGATCAGCCAGTTCCACACCGCGATAGCATGAGCTTTCTGAACTGCTCCCTTGAAAGGATAAAGCACCGGCGGGTCCACCAAAACCGGTCCGATCAAAGCCTCAACAATGTCACAGGCGCTTGCGGGTTTGCCCTCTTCGGCAAGGGGAGCATTGCTTGCGCCGGAGTCGGGAGGCAACGAGAGGTTTGCTGACATGTTCAAATGCTGTGTTTCTTAAAGGGACTTCGCAAACTGATCCAAAATCGTAGCAGTCCCGGGTAAACAAAGGCTTGTGTCCGCCTCATAACCCGGCCAGTTTTTCAGGAAGCCACCACCACCCAGGTGCCATCAATCTCGCGACAACTTGTACCACTTTGGGAGAGTTCCTCCTCTGCCACTGTCACTTCATGCACAAACTCGCGGCAATCGCGACTGTTTACGCGCACAAAGGGGCCAACCGTAATTTTTCCGGTGGCGCCATTGTCTCCACTCCAGCGTCGGGGCGCACCGGGGCGACCAAACTGCAGCGCGTAAAACTGCGCACTGGCCGCTTCGGATCTTTCGTTCTCGCTCAACTTCGCAAAAGCCAGCGGGTTGATGAACTGGGAGGCATCAGTGGATTGGCGCGCCGCCTGTGTGGCAGCGCCAGGCACGGGAGCCTGAAGGGGTGCCGCCGTTGCAGACGGCGTTGCAGTTGCCATGCTCCGGCCATCTGAAAAACCGGCGGTTCGAGAACAGGCTCCCGCCACGA
>DROE01000038.1 GCA_011322005.1 Devosia sp. | reverse complement strand
TCGGCAGGAGCAGCACCGGGTGGCAGAGGTGGCGGCGCTGCTCGACATTCCCTATTTCATCGGACGCGCAAAAACCCTTTATGACTATGACAATTTCATTGCCGACACCGGTGGCTCGCTGATTGAAGTCATCGACCTGGACGACAAAAACGATCCGGTGACAAAGGTTCTGGCCGACAACACCGCCCTGCTTTATATCCGCGGGACCGATGAGGACGCCGATGCGTTGATCGCGCGTTACAAAAAGGCGCCAAAGCCCATGTATTACCGCCCCGAACTGCTGGCACGCAAGTGGAGCGAATATAAAAAGCTCAACCAGATCGAGCTGGACGAAGACATCGACCCCATCGACTTTGCCACCTGGGGGTTTGAGGCCATTCTGGAAGACCGCCTGCCCCGCTATCAGGCGCTGGCCGAGCGTTTTGGCTATACGGTGGAAGCCAAGGAGCTGGGCACGGTACGCGACACCAAGGATTTTATGGCACTCATGCGCAAGGCGATCACCTCGCGCAACTCCGCCAAAGGGTGGTGAGCGCAAAGTGATCGTCGGCAACTCCCCGCACCCGAACAAACACTGTTGCAGGAGCATGAAATCCCATGCCAATTCGTATTCCCGATCATCTGCCGGCCCGTAAAACCCTTGAAGCCGAGGGCATCGCGGTTATGGATTCAACCCGCGCCGCCCGTCAGGACATCCGCCCTCTGCAAATCGGCCTGCTCAACCTGATGCCCAACAAGGAACGCACCGAGACCCAGTTCGCCCGACTGATCGGCGCAACACCGTTGCAGATTGACCTCACCCTGGTGCGCATTTCCGACCACAAGTCAAAAAACACCTCAGAAGCCTATCTGGCTTCGTTTTATGAAAAGTGGGAAGACGTGCGGGCCAGCAAGTTTGATGGTTTCGTCGTCACCGGAGCCCCCATAGCCCACCTGCCGTTTGAAGAAGTGCGCTACTGGCCGGAAATGGTCGACATTCTGGACTGGACGCAGAAAAACGTGCACGCAACCATGTTCATCTGCTGGGGCGCACAGGCCGCGCTGCATCATTTCCACGGCATATCCCGCAAAAGGCGGTCCGAGAAGGCCGTCGGTGTCTATCGGCACCAGACCTGCGCTGTTGCTTCGCCCTATCTGCGCGGATTTTCCGACGATCTGGCCATCCCCGTGTCGCGCTCCAACGATATCGACCCCGCCTCACTGCCCGAAGGTTCGGGCCTTGAGGTCCTCATCGACAGCGACGAGGTCGGCATCTGCATGCTCGATGATCCAAAACATCGGGCTCTGCACATGCTCAATCATCTCGAATATGACAATCATTCCCTCAACGATGAGTACGAGCGCGATAAAAAGGCCGGGCTGAATCCGGCCCGGCCGGTGGGCTATTACCCTGATGACAACCCGGATAGCGAGCCTGAAAACCGCTGGCGCAGCCACGGCTTTTTGCTGTTTCAGAACTGGATAAACGAGATTTACCAGACAACCCCTTTTGATATGCAGGAAATCGGTGAAGGCAAAAGCTGAATCAACCTGCAAGGAGTTTCTTGCAAGTGCCTGAAACTATGCGCTTGTAATCCGTCTGCTGCCGCTTACCTTGGTTGTGACGTAAGCAAACGGGACGGCCATGAGCATTTCACCCTCAGCCATTGCGGATGAGTTGGGCATCGCCCTTGGCAATATTGCCAACGCCGCCACCGGTTCGCTCACCCCCACCCTCAGGCTGGGTGTGACCGGGCTGAGCCGGGCCGGAAAAACCATTTTTATCACCGCCCTCATCCACAATCTGCTCACCAACGGCAGGCTGGCCGGCTTTTCGCCGCTGGCCGAGGGGCGTTTTATTGGCGCGCAACTGAACGAACATCCCGACCGGGGCATGCCCCGTTTTGCCTACGAACAACATCTGGCAGCCCTCACAGGAAAGGAGCCACACTGGCCCCAATCCACCCGCAACATTTCCCAAATCCGCATCACGCTGAAATTCCAGAGCGCTCGCTGGCTTGCCGGTATCGCAGGCCCCAGCACGCTGAACCTGGATATTGTTGATTATCCCGGCGAGTGGCTGCTTGACCTGCCCCTCTTGTCGCTTAGCTTTGCCCAATGGTCCGAACAGGCCCTGAAACGCGCCGAACGGGCAAAACTCAAGGAAGCCAAAGCCTATATCAAATCGCTGGCCAATTTGACCAGAGACAGCAAGGCAAACGAAGCCGTTGCCGAACAGTTGGCAGCGACCTTCACCGCCTATCTGCGGGCCAGCCGTGGCGACACCCCCGAAAGGGCTGACAAGAACAAAAGAAGCAAAACCGTTCCCACTCACCCGGCCCGCACCATGTCGGCCCTGCCCCCGGGGCGGTTTTTGCTGCCCGGCGACCTTGAGGGCTCCCCGGCGCTCACCTTCGCCCCCCTGCCCGAAACAGCAAAAAATACCAGAAACGACAGTCTTTATGCGATGATGGCGCGCCGCTATGAGGCCTACAAATCACTGGTTGTGCGCCCGTTTTTCCGCGACCATTTCGCCCGCCTTGACCGCCAGATTGTGCTGGTTGACGCCCTAAGGGCCCTCAACGCCGGGCCCGAGGCGCTTTGTAACCTTCAGGACGCGCTTTCCAACGTGCTGACCTGCTTTCGCCAAGGGTCCAACAATCCCCTGACCTGGATACTGGCACGCAAGATTGACAAGATACTTTTCGCCGCCACCAAGGCCGACCATGTGCACCACACCTCTCACGACCGGCTCGAAGGAGTGCTCAACCGGCTGGTTTCGGAGGCTGCCCGCCGCGCCCGTTTTTCCGGGGCTGAGACAAAATCCATTGCCCTGGCCTCGGTCCGCGCCACAACAGAAGGCACAATTAAAGAGCAGGGCGAAACGCTTGATTGCCTCATCGGCACCCCGCTTGCAGGCGAGATGCTGGACGGCAAGACCTATGACGGCAAGACGGAAATCGCCTTGTTTCCCGGTGACTTGCCAAAAAAAACGGAATCAGTTTTTCAACCCGGCTTCAAGGCGGGCGCGCTGAATTTCCTGCGCTTCCGCCCGCCGCTGGATTTGGAGAGGACACCCGAGGGCGATGCGCGCCTGCCCCATATCCGGCTCGACAAGGCACTGGATTTTTTACTCAGGGACTGGATGAAGTAATGAGCGCTGTCAGGATAAGTGGGTACCGGTTATCCGGTTCGACAGCGCGACCACCAAAGACGAGCGCTGTCAGGATAAGCAGCCCGTCGGCGCGAAACCAGATAAACCGGTTTTCCGGTTCGACAGCTCGAAAAAATAAAAAGCGTGCTTTGAAATGAGAAAACCTGTCGCCCGCTCCGTTAAAGGCACCAAAAAGGCCGAGACAGCCAAGCCCTCAGCAAAAGCGGGCACAGCGGCACGCGCGCCCAGAGCTTTTGCCCCCGCCAAGGCTGCTCCCCAGCATGTGGATTTCACCCGACTGCCCGAAACCGAAAACCTGCCCGAGGTAAGGGCCACCCCGGCTGCCAAAAGACCCAACTGGGCCATCCGGCTCGCTCTTGGGGCGGGCGGCGTGCTGGTTTCGCTGGGGCTGGGGCTGATGGCGGAGCGACTGGTGCGCGACCTGTTCACCCGTTACGAGTGGCTGGGCTGGTTCGGAACCGGCGCGCTTGCCCTGTTTGTGGTTGCCATATTCGTTTTGCTGGCTCGTGAGTTTATGGCCCTCAAACGCCTGAACAATCTGGACAGGCTGCGCAATCAGGCGACCCAAGTGCTGCAAAACAACCTGCCCGCTGAGGGGCGAACCGTGGTGGCCCGGCTTCACCATCTCTACGCTGCCCGGCCCGACCTTGCCCGCGCCCGTCAGCACCTTGATGGAGATATTTCCGACCAGTTCGACGGGGCCGATATGATTGAAGCGGCTGAGCGCCATCTGATGAGCCCGCTCGACGCGCGCGCCCGTGCCCTGACCGCAACCTCAGCCAGAAGGGTGGCCATCGTTACCGCCATTTCCCCCCGCGCCCTGGTCGATATTCTGTTTGTCGCCTATGAATCCATAAAACTAAGCCGGGCCATTGCCGCGCTCTACGGGGCGCGACCCGGCCTAATCGGCGGCTGGCGGCTGGCCAGTGCCGTACTCTCCCATCTGGCGGTCACCGGCGGGGTGGCGCTGGGCGACAGCGTTATCCAGCAACTGCTCGGCCACGGACTGGCGGCAAAACTCTCGGCCCGCCTGGGCGAAGGTCTGGTCAACGGGCTGATGACGGTCAGGGTGGGCATTGCCGCCATGGGAGTGACCCGCCCCCTGCCCTTTGACCAGCTGAAACAGCCCCAAGTGATAGATTTTGCTGCCGATTTGGGCAAGATAACGAAAGAGGCACCAGTTGACTAGCAACCGGCCTATTTCACCCCCAGTTTCCTCTGCAATTTGGTCGATGAGGTCGTGTACTGGAAGACGATGCGCTCGTCCGGTGCAATGATTTTTTTGGCCGCCTGCGCCATCAGCGCCGCCTCGTGGAAACCCGATAGAATGAGTTTGAGCTTGCCCGGATAATGGTTGATGTCGCCAATGGCGAAAATGCCGGGTACCGAGCTTTCAAACTTTTCGGTATCGACGCTGATAAGATTGTCATTGAGTTCCAGACCCCAGTCGGCAACCGGTCCCAGCTTCATGGTCAGGCCAAAAAACGGCAACAGGCGAGTGACCGGAATGTCGATCACCTCGTCGGCGGTCTTGATGTTCATTGAGGAAAGCTGGCCATTCTCGCCCCTCAACTCACCCGCCTGCCCCACAATGAACTTCATCTTGCCCGCATCGACAAGTTCGCGCATCCGGTTGACCGAGGCATCCACGGCCCGGAAATTTTCGCGCCGGTGCACAAGTGTCATCGAACGCGCCAGAGGTTGCAGGGAGAGCACCCAGTCCAGCGCGCTGTCGCCGCCGCCAACAATCACGATATCGTGGCCGGCGAACTCTTCCATGCGGCGCACGGAATAGAACACTGAAACCCCCTCATAGGCTTCAATGCCCGGCACCGGAGGGCGCTTGGGCTGGAAGGAACCGCCACCGGCCGCCACCACAACAACCTTGCAGACAAAACCCTGGCCCTCGTCATCGGTGACCCTGAAACTGCCATCGTCACGTTTTTCGACTGAAACAATCATGCGGTTGTAATGAAAAACAGGGTTGAACGGCGCAATCTGCTGCATCAAATTGTCGGTCAGTTCCTGACCTGAAATGACCGGAAATCCGGGAATATCATAAATGGGTTTTTCCGGATAGAGCTCGGTGCACTGGCCCCCGGGCCGGTCAAGAATGTCAATCAGATGGCACTTGAGGTCCAGAAGCCCAAGCTCAAATACGGCAAACAATCCAATCGGACCCGCTCCGATGATAACCACATCGGTTTCAATTTCAGGATTTGACATTCTTGATTCTCTTAACTGTTTGAATGGTTCGCACGGCGCAAGAAGCACCGTGTCCCGAGAGGAATTTCATCCACTCCGACCGGCTGCATGAAGACATCTATAGCGCTCTGTACTCCTTGCTCAAGCGCTTTTCTTGTCGCAGCATGGCCAACCACAAAAGCATTGATCCCGCAACGGCGCATAAGAGGGATTTGATCGACCAGAACATCGCCCACCGCCCGCAACTCCCCCTTGTAGCCCATACGCTCTACCAGCAGGCGCGCGCTGGAATATCCGCGCCCATCGGTGAAGGTTCGAAATTCAATGGCAATCGAAGAAAACCGGCTCAGATCAGAAGCCACTTCCTCAACATTGTCGCCCGCCCCCACCAAGAGGCCCAACGGATGCGGACCGGCCAGATAGGCCGTGCGGTTGGCCACAAATTGCGCCAGCGGCACGTGCGCATATCGCGCCTCCGACGGGGCGGGGCCTTCAACCCATTTTCCCCACGGGTCAGCAACAAACCGCCCGTCCCTGAACAAAGTCAACTCAGCCTTGGCCATCGCAGGGGAAATCCTCTTGTTGACGTCAAAATGAATGCCGCACTCGGTTTTGTTCAGGCCCCGCCAGCGACCCGCGCGCGCGCCCTCTCCGGTTGTGACCGCACTGGTGCACGGCGCACAGCCGATTGAAGTGAACCCGGAACCAAAAAGCGGATGCTCGGGCAGGTTGTGAACCTTTTTATACGCAGCAACGTCTTCTTCATCCCAATAGGCCAGCGGATTGACCTTGATGCGCTTGTCATCGGTCAACTCGAAATGGGAGAGCACACCGCGTTCCTGTGTCTGGTGGCGCTTGCGCCCGGTCACCCAGCCGCCAAAGCCTGACAGTGCCTTGTCCAGCGGTTCGGTCTTGCGAATGTGGCAGCACGAGTCGGGATCGCTTTTCCACAAGTCGGCATCAGGATCGAAGCGGGCCAGCTGATCGCTGTCGGGGACCAGAGTTTGCACATTGGTGAGGCCCAGCCTGTCGCTCAGGGTTTTGACATAGGCAAGCGTCTGGTCGAAATGCCTGCCCGTTTGCAGAAACAGCACCGGCAGGTCCGGGTTGATGGCGCAAACCATGTGCAACAGCACCGCCGAATCGGCGCCAAAGGAAGAAACCACCGCCAGATCGTCAACCAGCAGGTCCTCAATCGCCATGCGCAAAACCCCTGACGCATCCTTTTGGCCAAACATGGAGTTAAGCGCCATTATGCCAAAAGCGGCCAACCAGCTTTCACCTCCGGCCCTGCGGGCAGCATCGGTGTGGCTGGAATGCTCAATCATTTCCATAAAGCGCCTCCCTGAAGGGGGTTTCACCCAGCCGACTTAGAGTGTTGAGAAAACTCTCGTCAGCACCGCTTCGGGCACCAAGATAGACTTCAACCAGCCGCTCGATGGCGTCCGGCACTTCTTCCCCGGTGATTCCGCGCCCCAGAATGTTGCCAATGGCGGCATTTTCCGAAGCGTCCCCGCCAACGGTAATCTGGTAGAGTTCAGTGCCCCGTTTTTCCACGCCAAGAATGCCGATATGGCCCCCATGATGATGCCCACAGGCGTTGATGCAGCCCGAAATCTTGATTTTCAGGTCGCCGATTTCCTCCTGCCTTTTGGCAGAGCCAAACCGTTTGGAAATCTCCTGCGCAACCGGAATGGAGCGCGCGTTGGCCAGCGCGCAATAATCAAGACCGGGGCAGACAATCATATCGGTGATCTGGCCCACATTGGCCTCGCCAAGCCCGGCAGCGCACAGCGCTTCATAAACGCTGCGCACATCACCTATTGCCACATGGGGCAGCACCAGATTTTGCTCGTGCGAGACCCGCAATTCATCAAAGCTGAAACGCTCCACCAGATCAGCAACAATATCCATCTGGGTATCTGTGGCATCGCCCGGAACCCCTCCCACGGGTTTCAGGGAAATAGTAACGCTGGTATAACCGGGCCGGGCGTGCTGATGAGTATTGTGCACGACGAAGCGGGCAAACTCGGGGTCCGAAACTTTCAGGGCCGCCAGGTCAAAGCGCGCATCGCTGTCCTTGAACTCCGGAGGGGCAAAATAGGTTTTTATGCGGTTTAACTCATCCTCGGGCAGGCTCAGAACACCGCCCCTCACCTCGGAAAACTCGGACTCAACCTGTTCACGAAACGACGCAAGCCCCTCTTCGCGCACAAGAATTTTTATCCGCGCTTTATATTTGTTGTCCCGGCGGCCATAGCGGTTATAAACCCGCAAAATGCTCTCCAGATAGGCCAGAAGGTCGGCGTGGGGCACAAAAGAATTGAGCTTTCTGGCCACCATCGGCGTGCGGCCCATGCCCCCGCCCACATGAACCGTCCAGCCGATTTCTCCGGCCTCGTTCCGGCGAGCCATCAGACCGATATCGTGGAATTTTATCGCCGCCCGGTCGTGTGCCGCCCCGGTAATGGCAATCTTGAACTTGCGCGGCAGAAACGTAAACTCGGGATGCAGGCTCGACCATTGCCGGATGATTTCAGCAACCGGGCGCGGGTCGATGATTTCATCGGCGGCCGCTCCGGCAAACTGGTCGGTGGTGACATTGCGAATGCAATTTCCCGATGTCTGGATGGCGTGCATCTCAACTTCGGCCAACTCGGAAAGGATTTGGGGCACATCATCAAGCCGCGGCCAGTTGAACTGGATGTTCTGGCGGGTGGTGAAATGACCATAACCCCGGTCATAGGTGCGTGCGATATGGGCCAGCTTGCGCAACTGCGCGCTGTTCATGGTGCCATAGGGCACCGCCACCCTGAGCATATAGGCGTGAAGTTGCAGATATAGGCCGTTCATCAATCGAAGGGGGCGAAACTGGTCTTCACTCAACTCCCCACTGATACGCCTCTCAATCTGATCGGAAAACTGGGCAACCCGCCCGGCTACAAACCGGGCGTCGAACTGATCATAGCGATACATGGGTAAACTCCACCGCGTGATGAATGTCAGGTTTTTGCCGCCTGTGGCGCGGTGCAGTTGGTCCCCTTGCCCGGATGCGCTCGCGCAAACGGGTCGCCACGACCCTGCTCCCTTCAACCCGGACGGTTTCGCTCTCCACCGAAATCAGAACACCGGAAGCCTGCGCCCTCTCGATAGCCTGTTCCATCTCCGGTATGTTCTTTTCGGAAAACACCCGCGCACTATTGATGTCCTCTCCCCATCCGCCATCGGCCAGAAAATATACTGTGGCACCCGAGATCAATTCATTGGCTGTAAGAATTTGCATTTTTATGCCACCCGGTTCGCCGGTGGTTGAGAGGGGGAATATTTGCCGGTGCACGAAGGACAGCGCGACACACCCCGCCCCGCTGCGCTGACACCTACGCCCGGCACTGCCATGGCTCTGATGCCCGCCTTTTCAAGTTCAGACACCAGAATGTCAGCCGCCCCCGACAAAAAGCGCTCACCATTCATCAGATAAACCACCCGCTGGTCCGCTGTGCCTAGTCTTGTGAGCAGGCCGCTTGTTTTATCGAGATTAGCCTGCGCTCCTGCCGTGCTGTCTTCCCGGAGAATTGCTCTGGCGTCCCGCCGCCCCATCTCAACCAGCGCTTCGGGCACCTCGGCATCAAAAACGATGGTATCCGCACTCTGCAAAAGTCTTTGCGCGCGCAGGGTCAGAAGGTCCGCCGCTCCCGGCCCCGCCCCGACCAGCCAGACACGCCCGGCATTTGGCGGATGCGCGGCGTGCTCATTCAGCAAGTTGCTGGCGCGCAAGCGCAACTCTGATTCATTTTCTGCTCCATGGGAAAATTCATCGCCCAGCAGGTCTTCAAAGAACCTGCGGCGTTGCAGGCCATCCAGAAGTCTGCGAGCCGCAATCCGTCGAAAGTCTCCGGCAACCCTGGCCAGAGTTCCAAGATGGGGTACCAGCGCGCCTTCAATTTTCCCCCGGACAAGCCGGGCAAGAACCGGCGCCGCACCTTCAGTGGAGATGGCAATGCTGACCGGCGCCCGGTCTATGATTGCGGGGGTGTAGAAATCACATTCTTCCGGCTGGTCCACAATGTTGACCGGGATGTTTTTCCGGCGCGCCTCGCTGATGGCCAACTCGGCGTCCGGACCACAACTTGCAACAAACACCAGCGCTGCGCCCTCAAGATCGTTCCCTTCCAGCCCGCGCGTTACAACCTCAACATCCAAAGCGGAAAAACCGGCCTCAAACTTGCTGGCAAACACCCGTACATGCGCCGATGTTTTTGTTGCCAGCCGTGCCTTGACCAACGCTTCGTGCCCGCCCCCGGCAATAACGATAGTCCGGTTGCGAACCTTGAATGAGACGGGGAAAATATCCAAAACAGCCACAGCCAGTTCCTTGTTTCAACATGGAAACAGGATAACCGGACACAAAATATCCCACAAGGTGTTGATATTAAATAGTTTTTTTATTTCTCAAATGACAAAACATTTGGAACGGCAGAGCATGACAAGCCCCCACCGCCAGCAAAACAATCCACACATGCGGACCCTGTTGGAACAAATGCCTCAAATAATCCCGCCCTGTGAACCGGGTCATGAACCCTCTTGCGGAGGAACTCTTACAATCAGGCCGTCCACATCCTTGCTGACCTTGATCTGACAGGAAAGGCGTGAATTGGGCTGCACCTCAAAAGCGAAGTCGAGCATATCTTCTTCCATGGCGGAGGGCACGCCGGTGATCTCGGTCCACTTTTCATCGATATAGACGTGACAGGTCGCGCAGGTGCAGGCGCCGCCGCACTCCGCAACAATCCCTGGAATATCGTTCTGAATTGCAACTTCCATAACTGTGGCGCCATCCTCGGCCTCTATCTCACGCACTGTGCCATCGGCCTGAATAAACGTGATCTTCGTCATGGGAACTCCGGGAAATATGGAAAAAGGTCAAATTGCACCGCGCATATAGCGATCTGGACACACACCTGCAACCACCCTGCGTCAACAAATCCAGTTCATTTGGCAACCCGACCGCTTCAATCCCCGAGAAGTTCGCTGATATAGGTCCGCACCTCTTCCACCGCCATGCTGATATCCGCCAGCCGTTCGCCCGACAGTTTCCCTTCCAAGCGGAATTCTGCCTCCGCTTCACTCGTCAGGCTGGCGATCGCCCTTGCCCCCACCCCGGCCGAAGCCCCTTTGAGCGAATGCAGGCTGAGCAGAGTATCATCATCCTTCACAGCCCCGCGAAGCCTGCCCACATAGGCAGCCGCCAATTGGTCGAACATGCGCAGGATTTCTTCTTCCAGACCGGGGTCGCCAAGGGACTGTCTGGACAGGTGAACCATGTCAATAGGTCGCTGCGCGGGGCGTTCCTCTGTTTTTTCACTTTTACGTAAAACCTGGGAAACCATAGCCACAGCCTTTCGCTATTAGCGCCAAAATCAAGCGCAAAGTTCAACTGAAACCATCTTGGCACCCCAAAATGAACATCCGCTTAAACCCCTGTTTTGTTGCAAATTTACCCGGATTTCCCCTTCAAAAGCACGCATCGTTAACGCTTTTTTAATTTTACGTTCAGTTTGCGCGCTTTTTGTTGTATGAAGGCGTGTTACCTGCGCGCGGCGGCGCTAGGTGTCATGGACAGCCCGAATCACATTCAGGGCTGCGGGAAGAGGTCTCCCGAGGGGACCTCCGCCACGACTCCCAGCCGCCGGTAGTGGCAAATGGCCAATGATTTATTAGGCCCACGCGAGAGTTGTAAAAGAGTATGGCGAAGAAACAATCTACTAGCAAAAGCGATCCTGCAACACTGGCTTTTTCAGCGGTTGAAAATGCACTGAAGGATTCGGTCCTGAGTTCTGATGCGAAACCGGCTCCTGCAGAAAAAAAACTCGGGTCCGCGAAATCCGGCTCCGGCACAATTGCGGATCGCGACCAGGCCGCAAACCGTATTGCTCGCAAGACCGGGAGTGTCGCCAACGACGACAAGCTGGCTCCTTCCAAGCTTCTATACGGCCTCAACGCCAAGCCCTCTTCGGTGCCCATCTGGGTTGCCTCCCTACTTTCTGCAGTCTGGCTGGGTGTTACCGGCTTCGCCACCTGGAGCCGCTTCAGCCAGCCTCTCGCCGATGGGCAGTCCCTGGGCGAAATCGCTGGAACCGTTGATTTTGCGGGCATAATCGCCGTCATGTTCCTGCCGGTTCTTGGGTTTTATGCTGTTGCAATTCTGGCCCGCCGGGCTCAGGACCTGCGCATTGCCGCCAATTCCATGACCCGCGCCGCCATCAGCCTTGCGGAACCCGAAACCACCGCTGCCGACAAAATCGCCACGGTCGGCCAGGCTGTGCGCCGCGAAGTGACGACCCTTGCCGATGGCCTGGAGCGGGCTCTGTCGCGTGCCGGCGAACTCGAAGTCATGATACATAACGAAGTAACGGTTCTGGATAAGACCTACTCGGAAAACGAAAGCCGCATGCGCGGCCTCATTCAGGAACTGGCCAGTCAGCGCGACAGCGTCATCACCAATTCCGAGCGCGTGCGTGAAGCCATCTCGGAAAGCCATTCCGGTTTGGTTTTTGATCTGGACATGATCGCCCAGCGTATCGCCGGCACGATTGAGGAGCGGGGCGGCGAACTGACCCGTTCGATGAACGCCGCGGGTGAAAACCTGACCGAGGCGTTCGGCGAAAAAAGCGATTCGTTTATTTCCCTTATCGATAGCCGCACCGCGGGTCTGCTTTCGGCTCTGGATGACAGCGCGGGCAAACTCAATCTTGCCCTTGAAGACCGCACTTCGTCGATTTCCAGTGCTTTTGAAGAACGCACCCATGAACTGGCCTCTGTCATCGATATGCGCATGAACGCCATAACCGAGGCTCTTGATACAAGAGCGGTTTCTCTGAACGAGGCCATTGAAGAGCGCACGGCCTCCATTTCTTCGGTATTGCGCGACGGGGGCGGGAAAATCCTCTCCGACCTGCGTGATCGCGGCCATGAGGTGGGTGGCGCACTCGATGCCATTGGGCTCAGGGTCGCCAACGAAATAAGCGGCCGGGCCGGTGAGGCTGAAGAAACCATGGGCCAGTTGATCAACCAGATGGATGAGATGGTCTCGACCCAGATCAATGCCATGGAAAGTCGCATGCAATCTGCCATGCTCGAAATCTCCGGCTCCGTGGATGAAACCTCCGAACAGGCCCGCCAGTCATTGCTCAGTGCCGGCGCACAGACCCTTGCTCAATTTGACACAAAGGTTGACGAAGTTGCAGTCGTCATCGACACGCGCCTGAAATCCTTTGACGACATTATCTCTGAAAAAGGCGAGCGCCTGACGGCGGCGCTGGATAGCTACACCAACAGCTTTGCCAGCCGTGCCAACGTGCTTGAGCTGGCACTGGATGAAAAAACCGGTCACTTCAATGACCAGATTTCCCAGCGTACGCGCGAGATGGCGGAAACCATCGCAGGTCGGGCCACCTTGATAACCGATACGGTGGAGGAACGCACCAGGCAGATCGCGCAAAGCCTTGAGACAGGAAACAACAACATTGCCGGGACGCTGGATGCAAGACGCCTCGAACTCGAAGCAACGCTTGATGGCACCGCCGAAGGAATCGCCAACGCCATGGGCGCGCGAACCCAGGAGGTTGCCGCCGCTATTGACGCCCACACGGGTGCTGTTTCTGAGATGATTTCCGCCAAGGTCTCCGAGGTCACCCAGAACCTTGGCACCGGAATCGAAGATGCCATCGCGCGCATCAATGATGCCGAAACCGGCATCAGTGCCCGCGTCGAGCAGGCCGCTTCCACCGTCAACAAGTCCGCAGCCCTTACCGCGGATCTGATCGAGGCCGGCGTGAATAGCGCTCGTACCGCCATCACCGATATGGTGGATGAGCGTCTTGGCACTTTGCCTGAGGCAATCACGGCCCGCGCTGATATTGCCGCCGACCGGCTGGCTGCCCTCAACGAGTCCATCTCCACAACCATGGGTAAAACCATGACAGAGCTGGAAACAAGCGCCACCAACATCGAAGAAACCATCAACAACCGTATTGTTGCGGCTGCTTCCAACCTGTCCGGTGAAGTCGAGCAGAATGCCGGACGTATGGACGCCGCGGTCCGCGCCGCCATGGAAAAAATTACCGAGGTCGCCGGCAGGTTTGAAACGCTGGTCAGCGTGGACGCCGCAAAAAGTGCCGCTGCCCTGGGCGAACAGGTTGAGCAAATCAATCAGACGATCGCCGCCAAAACCGGCGAGTTCGCCGCGTTGGTCAGCGAAAAGTCCAACGAACTGTCAGCCAGCCTGCATAGCCACGGCAATATTTTGAACGAAGCCCTGCAGGCCAACGCCCATGAAGCGCAAAACATCATGTCGAATACTACTTCGCGCATGATGACTGATGTCACCGGCGCTTTGGAAAAACTTAACGAAAGCAATACTCTGCTTCAGCAGGTTCTGGAGGCCTCCACCAACAATCTGGCAACCTTGGAGAACAGCGTTTCAAGCCAGACGGCGACCTATTCGGCGACCGTGCGCGAGGCACTGGGCACCACCGAGCAGGCGGGGCAGCTTGTCTCCGATCATGTGGGAGCCCTGCAGATCACCATCCGCTCCATGATCGAGGAGTTCACCTCCATAGTGGGCAAGCTGGATGGCGAAACCGCCAATGTTGACCGCGCCGCACAAAACCTTGCCCATGCCAGCGACGCGAGCCTGGAAGCTGTGGAAGCCCGCCGCGAGGCCATGGACGCACTGGCCGCCGGGTTCACAGCCCGGGCCGACGACATCGACACACGCTTGCGCACATTTGCCCAGTCCATTGCCGATACCGTTGCCGACACCGAACAGCGCCTGACAAGCGCCCGCGCCGCCATGGACGATGCCTTGAGTTCAACCACCGATATGGTCACTCAGAAGCTTCAGGGGCTGGCCGAGACGGCCGGAGCCGAAGGCCAGCGCACCAGCGCTGCCCTAAACCAGACCCAGGAAGCCATGCTGGCCGAAATGCAGCAGGCTTTGGCCGATGCCACCCGGCGCTTTAACGAAACCGCGCAATCCATGCAGGAAACCGCCCGTCAGGTGGGAAGCGAACTGGAATCCACGCGTTCAGAACTGCAGCGCGGCTTCCTTGAACTGCCCGAAGAAACGCGGGCCAGCGCCGCCGCCATGCGCTCGGTGGTGGCCGAACAGATAGAGGCCCTGAGCGAGTTGAACGCCATTGTTCATTCCCAGCCCGCTTCCCATGATGTAAGTCAGGCCTCCGTCGCACCGCCACCGCCGCCCCGGGCACCGCGTCCGGCGACACCCCCGTCCGCGGCGCCGGTCGCCCCTCCCGCCCCGGCTCAGCACCGCCCGGCGGCACCGCCGCCGCCACCGGCTCCCACACCGTCGCCTCCGCCGGCAGCGCCCCCGCAGCGCTCGGAGAACGTTCTTGACACGTTGACCCGCCCTGCCCTCGCTCCCGCGCCTGCGGCCTCCCCTGCCACGGCCCCGCTTGCGCCGGCACCCACTGCCGCCCCGCCCCCCAGAGAGGGCTCTGGCTGGCTACGTGATGTCCTGCGCAACGCCTCGGCCAATCAGCAGGCTGGCTCATCATCAGGTGGCGCAGCGCAACTGCCCGGCGCGCTCAGCGGTCTGACAGCGGACATCGCCCGCTCAATCGACGAAAATGCACTGGCCGAGGCATGGCAGCGTTACCAGGCAGGAGAAACGGCAGTGTTTTCACGTCGCATCTACACCCTCACCGGTCAGGGCACCTATGATGATGTCCGCAAGAAACTTCAGCGCGACCCGGGGTTCGCCCAGACCGCCCGGGACTATATTGCCGAGTTCGAGCAATTGATGCAGACCGCACGCGATGCCGGAGAAGCACGCCAGATGCTGGTCTCAGACCGGGGCAAGGTGTTCACCATGCTTGCCCATGCAAGCGGCCGGATCAACTGACCCGGCCGCTGTAAAACTTCATCTGCCGGAACACGCGAATCAGCTCCTCGCCGGCAAATTCAAAAAGCGGCCTCTTCGAAGAAGGAGAGGCCGTTTCTTGTTCCAGGAAACGGGTCACTCTCTTACCTCTAGCTTCGGGTTCATCAACATCAGCGACCCCCAGATACACAATCCCCCGATAGCCGCCAGCAATGCAGCGACAAAATAGGATTGTGCGCCAATCTGCCCGGCCAGATAGCCAAACCCAACCAGCGCAAGCACCGTGAACACCTGCCTTACCATCACAAAAGTGCCCTGCGCCTGCGCCGCGATTTCCTCTCCCGTCCAGTTGGCTATGAAATTGACGACCCCCAGATAGCTCAGCCCGAAGGTGAACAGGTGCATCACCTGAAACAGGGCAATGCCCCATATGGGCGGCTCCATCGCCAGCCCGCTCCAGCGCACAATGGCAAAAAAACATGCCGCCAGCAGCAAGTGGCGAGCCGAAAAGCGCTTTGCCAGCCGTTGAAACGCCAGGAAGATGAGAATTTCGCCTGCCGGAGCCAGCGCCCACAACAGGCCGATCATTGATTCGGGAACCCCCGCTTCCTTCCAGACAAGCGCGCCCATGCTCATCTGCATCATATGGCTTGAATGCAAAAAAGCGGCCCCCACCAGGGGCAGGAAAAACCACGGGCGCAATACACCCTTCAATTCGGTGGAGACCAGCGGATTGATTGCGTTCTCATGGTCTGGAACAGTGGGTGTCTCGGGCACCTCTTCGGCAACCTCGGCCTGACGACGAAAATACGGCAATTGCAGAGAAGCGAGTGCTCTGATGCAAGCCGCCAGAATAAACAGGGGCACGAACATGAAGTGGCCCAGTTGTCCCAGCACCAGCCCTCCGATGATCGTCGCCACCATGAAGCCCACGGTGCCCCAGACCCTGATCAGGCTGAAATCCAGACCCAGGCGACGCGACATGCGAATCGTGGCGGCATCAACAACCGGCGTTATGGCCTGAAACGGCACCACAATCAGCGCGAACAATATGAGCATCGACCAGAAGCCTGAAACGAAAAACAGACCAAAGGCGGTGAACCCGCCAATGACCGAGCCGATGATAATGACCTGTCGCCAGTCCCCCGCCTTGTCGGCAACACGCCCCACCAGGATATTGAGGAACACCATCACCAGAATGGGGGCGGCGCTGACAATACCGATTTGCGCCCGGCTCAACCCCAGCGAAGTCAGCCAGATCGCCAGAAAAGGATTGCTTATTGCCGGTGCCATGAACAGCGTAAAATAAAATATTCCGGCGCGCACCTGCGGCTGCACCAG
>DROE01000037.1 GCA_011322005.1 Devosia sp. | reverse complement strand
TTGTTGAACGCCCCTGCCCCCAGAATGATGAAAAATATCATCGCTGTTGAGGAGGCGGTAGCCAGAATTGCGGGGCCCAGTGTGTGCCGGGTCAGGCCGCCGTTGAACAGGGCGATAAGGGCTGTGCCAACGGCGCCCACCGCCGCCCCTTCGGTGGGGGTGAACAACCCGGCATAAATACCGCCGATGACAACGATAAATACCAGCAGAACCGGCCATACGTCAAAGAGCGCCCTGAAGCGTTCGGTATAGGGAGCACGAGGGCGCAGTCCGGCGCTATTCGGCTTCAGGCGCACATAGACAATAATGGCCAGCATATAGCCGATGGCCGCCAGAACGCCCGGAATGACGGCGGAGATAAAGAGTTTTGCGATATTCTGTTCGGTCAGAATAGCATAGATAACGAGGATAACGGACGGCGGAATGAGAATGCCAAGGGTGCCCCCGGCGGCAAGGGTTCCGGTGGCCAGCGCACCGGAATAGCCGTGGCGTTTGAGTTCAGGCAACGCAACCTGACCCATGGTGGCGGCCGTCGCCAGCGAGGAGCCGCAAATAGCACCAAAACCGGCACTGGCGCCGATTGCGGCCATGGCAACACCGCCCGGTTTGTGACCAAGCCAGGTTTGAGCCGCCCGGAACAGGGCAACAGACATGCCGCCAAGGGTTGCAAGCTGGCCCATGAGCAGGAACAGGGGGATGATGGACAGGGAATAGTTGGAAAAGGTCGACCAGGTAAGGTCCTTCATCTGGGCCAGCACGGGAGTGAACGAGCCGCGTATCAGAAAATTGCCGACCAGGCCGATGATGAGCATGGCCAGACCGATGGGGACGCGCAGGAATATCAGAACCATGAGCACCGGAAACGACCAGAAGCCGATTTCAAGGGCGCTCATTTGGGTGCTCCGGTGAGCTTGACAGATGGCGGGGTGAACAGGATGCGGCCCGAACTGGCACTTGTCCACAGACCGACAACAATCCAGGCGAACAGGCCGACAAGGGCGGCGGCATAGCCCCACCAAAGGGGATAGCCCAGCAGGAAGCTGGTTTCCCCATAGGTCATCTTGTCCATCATTCCAGCGATGTGCCGCCAGGTGATTATCAAGGCGATGGCAAGCAGCGCCATGTCGACACTCAGGTCAATGAAGGCATTGAAGCGCCTGCCCAGCCGGTCGGTGAAGATAGCGACACTGGCGTGACCCCGGTTGAGGTGGCACCAGGGAAGAAAAGCACAGACAACAAAAACCGTGCCCGCCTCGACCAGTTCGAACTGACCGCGCAAGGGTTTGAGACCGAACGGGATGAGCGCCCTTCCGGCAACGCTGAGGACGGTCAAGAGAGCGATAAGCACCAGGGCAACGCCGCCGAGCATGGCGGTGGCTCTGGCCAAAGAGTTCACCCATCTGCCACTGGTTGCCAGCATTTGGGGCGGCCTATCCCAGCCATTTGGCATAATCGGAAACCAGCAGGTGCAACGGCTCCTCGTCTTCTTCTATGCCGGAAAAGCGCGCGATACGGGGGTCTTCATAGACATTGTCGGTATTGTCGTCGTTAACCGTGGAAACCTCGCCGACAAAAACGTCCCCCCCCTCGCCCCAGAAAGCATGCCAGTGCTCATTGGGCATTAGGGTGACGCTCTGACCCGGTTCAAGACGCAGCTTGTGGCCGGGTTCAAATTCATGGCGCACGCCATCGCAATGGACCACGGTGCCTTTGGAGCGGTCGCATTTTCCATCGGTATCGCCGAAAAGCTCAATGACCAGCGTTGCACCGCCGCGATTTATGATGTCCTCGGCCTTGAGGAAATGGCGGTGCATGGGGGAATACTGGTTTTCCCGCGAAATCATGACCTTTTCCGCATAAAGCATGCCGGTGCCTTTTTTGAGGTCATCAGCATTGCCGTTGCGCACGGTGAACAGGAACAGGCCCTGTTCGTCAAACTTCCCGAGGCCAAAGTCTGTTATGTCCCAGCCCATATTTGAATCAATGATGGCTTTGGCATCATCTTTTTTTGCCCTGAATTCGGCCGGCGACCAATAGGCAAAGGGAGGCAGGACATAACCAAAGGAGCGGATGAATTCGTCGCTCCGGCGCAATATCTCATTGATGCGCGACCGGGTGATGGAGGGTTTTGTCATGGCGCTGTTCCGTCAACAATCTGATCTCCTTCTATCTTTCACGCAAATCCCGGTCACGCAATGGCTCCATTGTTCAAACCGCTTTTTTCTCATCGGCCCCCAGGTCCAGAAATCCGCCGGACTGGCGCGCCCACAGGCGGGCATAAGTGCCCCCGGCATTGACCAGTTCGTCATGGGTGCCCTGCTCGACGATTTTGCCTTCATCGAGCACAATCAGCCTGTCCATGGCAGCAATGGTCGAGAGGCGGTGAGCGATG
>DROE01000036.1 GCA_011322005.1 Devosia sp. | reverse complement strand
TTTTTGTGACAGGACCAAGCGAAGGATTGAAGACCATATGGGGATATGGCCGAAGGACTTCGCGCCGGTATTGGCGCAAAAGGGCCCGTCCCCCTTGGGTTTCAGATTGGCGGATGTCCAGAGCCAAACCGGTCTTGCCCGATAACAAATATCGCGCTTCGCCCGTTTCAGCACTGGCCTATCTCGCCAATCATGAAACAGAATTGATTCAATCTAAACATGAAGCGGTCTAAGCAATTGACCCGCCAAAAGGCTGTCAGGCCATGGCTTTTTGCAGGTTTTCGTCGATGGCCTCCAGAAAGCCCATGGTGGAAAGCCATTCCTGATCCGGGCCAACCAGCAGTGCCAGATCCTTGGTCATGCCCCCGCTCTGGATGGTGTCGACAACGGTTTGCTCCAGCGTTGTGGCGAATTTTGCCAGTTCTGCGTTGTCGTCGAGCTTGGCGCGATGTGCGAGACCACGGGTCCAGGCGTAAATCGAGGCGGTGGAGTTTGTGGAGGTGGCCTTGCCTTCCTGATGCTGGCGGTAGTGGCGGGTGACGGTTCCGTGGGCCGCCTCGCTTTCCACCGTCTTGCCATCCGGGGTCATCAGAACCGAGGTCATAAGGCCCAAAGAGCCGAACCCCTGCGCCACGATGTCGGACTGTACGTCGCCATCATAGTTTTTGCAGGCCCAGACATATCCGCCCGACCATTTGAGGGCGGCGGCGACCATATCGTCGATCAGGCGATGCTCATACCAGATATCCGCTTCTTTGTAGGCGTCGGCAAATTCGGTATCAAACACCTCCTGGAAGATATCCTTGAAGCGACCGTCATAGACTTTGAGGATGGTGTTCTTGGTAGAAAGGTAGCAGGGAACCTTGCGCTGAAGCGCATAGTTCAGCGAGGCGCGGGCAAAGTCCCGGATGGAATCATCCAGGTTATACATGGCCATGGCAACACCGGAGGAAGGAGCATCGAACACTTCGTGCTCGATTTCCTTGCCGTCCTCGCCAACGAACTTGATCGACAATTTTCCCTTACCGGGGAAGCGGAAGTCGGTGGCGCGGTACTGATCGCCATAGGCGTGGCGGCCAACAATAATTGGTTGCGTCCAGCCGGGTACAAGGCGGGGAACATTGTCGCAGATGATGGGTTCGCGGAAAATAACGCCACCCAGAATATTGCGGATGGTGCCGTTGGGGGAACGCCACATTTTTTTAAGGCCGAACTCTTCAACGCGCGCTTCGTCGGGGGTGATGGTGGCGCATTTCACGCCAACGCCGTATTTCTTGATGGCGTTGGCAGCGTCAATGGTAATCTGGTCATCGGTGGCGTCGCGCGATTCAATCCCCAGGTCATAATATTTAAGGTCGACGTCGAGGTAGGGGTGGATGAGTTTTTCCTTGATGGCGTGCCAAATGATCCGGGTCATTTCGTCGCCGTCGAGTTCGACGATGGGGTTTGTTACTTTGATTTTGGCCATTGGGCACTCCGCGCTTCAGGTGAAATTATGGCCCGAACAGGATGCCGGGCCGTGGCTGGCGCCCCTATAGCACCGGATTGCAAAAGCGCAAAGGTTCAAAGGCTCAATGGGTCGAGGTACTGTCGCGTATTTCGAGAGGGGATGCGTTCGTGTGACTGCCCGAGCGTTGACGCTCGCGCGACAAAATATCTTCGGCATCAAGGTCGCGGATGGCGGCGGTGGGGGAGCGGGGAATATCCCCGCTCAGTTGCAGGGCGAGGAACCGGGCACAACAGACCCTGAGGAAGGAGGAAAAGTTTTCCAGATCATGACCTTCCTCAATCGACTCGTTATAAAACGGGTCAGAATCTGGCCGAGCGTCAACCCGTCGCGTTTGGCGATGTCGGACAGGACCTCCCAGAAAAACGCTTCCAGACGTACGCTGGTTGCCAGTCCCTCAATCCGCACGGAGCGGGTCGCCGGTTGCCACAAAGCGGGGTCGGCGCCGATGAAAAGTCTGCACATGAGGGTTCTCCTCCTCTTTTTGTGCCCCGGCGCCGTACCCTTGTTGCTGGTGCCGGTCAGGCGTGGGTGATGCGGGTCCCAAGAACACCAAGAAACTGGGCCATCCAGGCCGGGTGGGCCGGCCATGCGGGGGCCGTGACCAGATTAGCATCTGTTATCGCGCCATCAATAGCAATATCGGCATATTTTCCTCCAGCCATGCTGACTTCGGGGGCGCAGGCCGGATAAGCTGAGCAGACGCGGTCCTTCAGAACATCGGCGGCAGCCAGAATCTGGGCACCGTGGCAAATGGCGGCCACCGGCTTTTCAGCTTCAAAGAAGTGCCGGACGGCGGCAATGACATCCGCATCCAGCCGCAGATATTCAGGCGCCCGGCCACCGGGCAGGACCAGAGCGTCGTAATCCGCCGGGTCGATGTCGGAAAAGCTGGCGTTCAGTGCAAAATTGTGCCCGCGTTTTTCCGAATAGGTCTGCTCGCCCTCAAAATCGTGGATTGAAGTGGCGATGGTATCGCCCGCCTTCTTGTTCGGACAGACAGCATCAACCTGATGACCGACAGCCATAAGTGTCTGAAATGGAACCATAGTTTCATAGTCTTCGCCAAAATCACCGCAGATCATCAGAATTTTCTTACCGCTCATGCTCTTTCTCCTTTTGTGAGGCGTTTGCCTGTTAAAAAAGTGAATGTTCGCACAGCCATAACCGGGACGGGTGTTAATCGGCTACTACAAGAAAAAAGCGGAAAAAACCAATTCGCCCGGGTGTGCCAACGAAGCGGGTGGCGGCGAAGATCCAATTTTCCGGAACCGAAAAATACGGGGTAAGTATTTGTGTTTGAACGATAAAACTAAGGAGCTTTCCGGGTTTTGATGCCCTGGTCAATGGGATCCCAGGCGGGGCGGCAATCCTCATAAACAATGACCTCAGGCTTGAACCAGGAACTGTCGTCAAAGCTGCCCACGGCGATGCCGATGCCATCCGGTGCGTTTGAGTTTCCGGAAAACAGGCGCGAACCGCAGGTGGGGCAAAAGTGGCGGGTTCTGGTGTTGCCGGTGTCCGAAGTGGACTGGTGGCTTGCGGTTTTTCCGGCAATTTTGACGTCGGCGCGCTTGAAAAACGCCTGCACCAGATGGCCGGTTCCGGTGGTGCGGCGGCAGGCGTTGCAGTGGCACCGAGCCATGCGCCGGGGTTCCCCGTTCACCTGGTAACTCACTGCTCCGCAATGACAATGTCCGCTCAGGCTCATGCTGTTTCTCCGGGTTGTTGTTGTTGCGCACCCGCTGCCGGGCTTTGGTGGATTTTGGCTGAATTCTGGTAGACTTTGGTGGATTTTGGTGGACTTTGCCTTTGGTCGTGACCTAGGTCAGTCTGACACAGAGTGAAGCCACCGGGAAATAGAAATGGCGGGTACCGACAGTTCAAAAATACTTGAATTATCCCCGGCTCCGGTGGTGGTGTTGTGCGAGCCGCAACTGGGGGAAAATATCGGAACCGCTGCCCGGGCCATGGCCAATTTCGGCCTGTGGGATTTGCGGCTGGTCAATCCGCGGGACGGATGGCCCAATGAAAGGGCCAAAGCGGCGGCGGCCAAAGCGGACCATGTGATTTGCCGGGTCAAGGTCTTTGAACGGCTTGAGGATGCCATCGCCGACCTGTCGCTGGTATTGGCGACCACGGCGCGCAAGCGGGATATGTTCAAGCCGGTGATGGGTCCGGATGAGGCGGCGGAGAGGATGTTCTCCCAAATCGGTGCCGGAGAAAAGGCGGGTCTGTTGTTCGGGCGCGAGCGCTGGGGGCTGAACAACGAAGAAATCACGCTGGCCGACGCCATCGTTACCTTGCCGGTGGAGCCGGCGTTTGCATCGCTCAATATTGCCCAGGCGGTGTTGCTTTTGGCCTATGAGTGGCGGCGGGCGGCCAGAAAGGGCGAGGCGTTGCCATTTGATACCGAATCCGGTGCGCCGGCCAGCAAGCAGGAGATAACGGGCATGTTTGCTCATCTGGAGGATGCGCTGGATGCGGCGGGATTTTTCACGGTGGCCGAAAAGCGCCCCTCGATGGTCAACAATATCCGCACCATGCTGGGGCGGGCCGAGTTCAACGCCCAGGAAGTGCGTACCTTTCGCGGCATTATCTCCTCACTGGAAAGACGGCATGAGCGCCAAAAACCTGAGGGCAACAAAAGCTCCGGGGGGAGCGAGGGAAATGGCGGCAAATAGCAGCTATGACGCCATCATCGTTGGCGCCGGGCACAATGGCCTGGTTTGTGCGTTTTATCTGGCGCGGGTGGGGCTGAAAGTTTGCGTGCTGGAGCGTTCGGGTGTGGTTGGCGGGGCGGCGATCACCGAAGAGTTTCACCCCGGTTTCAGGAATTCGGTGGCCTCCTATACGGTGTCGCTTCTTCAGCCCAAAGTGATTGCCGACATGGAGCTGAAAAGCCACGGACTTGAAATCGTCCTGCGCGAGGTCGACAATTTCCTGCCTCTTGATGAGGGCTATCTGCTGGCCGGGTGCGACGGGCTGACGGCATCGGAAATTGCCCGGTTTTCGCAAGAAGACGCCACCGCTTATCCCGCCTATGAAGAAGCGCTTAGGCGGGTAGTGGACTGCATCAGGCAATTGCTGCTGGTGGCTCCGCCCAATGCGGGGGGAGGGCTGAGCGACCTGCTGGCGCTGATAAAACTGGGGGGAAAGCTCAACAAGCTGTCGCTGGAAACACAAAATGATCTGCTGGACTTTTTCACCAGATCAGCGGCGGAAATTCTCGAGAGGTATTTTGAGAACGAAACCGTCAAGGCCCTGTTCGGGTTTGACGCCGTGGTCGGGCATTTTGCCTCCCCTTACGAGCCCGGTTCGGCCTATGTGCTGCTGCATCACGTGTTCGGCGAGGTCAACGGTATCAAGGGGGCGTGGGGGCACGCCATGGGCGGCATGGGCTCGATCACAAGGGCCATGGCCCGGGCGTGCGAAGCAAAGGGGGTTCAGATTATTACCGGCAGCCCGGTGAGCGCCATCACCACGACCGGGCAAGGCCTGAAGCGGGTGGCCACGGCGGACGGGGCATTTGATGCTCCCATTGTTGCCGCCTGCGTGCACCCCGGGATTTTGATGGGAAATCTGCTTTCCAGAGACGAGGTGCCGGAAACCTTCCGGCGGCGTATCGCCAATTATAAATCCCATTCGGGCACCTTTCGAATGAACGTGGCGCTGAACGGGTTGCCAAAATTCACGCAAGGACCGGCGGGAAAGGCGCACCTGAGTGCCGGCATTATCATTGCGCCGACACTGGACTATATGGACAAAGCCTGGGCCAGCGCGCGGGAAAAGGGCTGGTCGGACGCGCCGGTGGTTGAAATGCTTGTCCCTTCGGTTCTGGACGACACGCTGGCACCGACGGGCCGCCACGTTGCTTCGCTGTTTTGCCAGCAGTTCGCCTATGACCTGCCCGAGGGGATGGAATGGGAGAATGAGCGCGAGCGGGTGGCGGACCATATCATCGCAACGGTTGAGAAATATGCGCCGGGTTTTACAAAACTTGTTGTTGGCCGGCAGATATTGTCGCCGCGTGACCTGGAAGAAAAATTCGCTCTTGTCGGAGGGGATATTTTTCACGGAAGGATGAGTCTGGACCAGTTGTTTTCCGCCCGACCGGTTCTGGGCGCCGGGGCCTATCGCAGCCCGGTCAGAGGGGTTTATCTGTGCGGTTCGGGCACCCATCCGGGGGGCGGGGTCACCGGAGCGCCGGGACATAATGCGGCCCATGTCATTTTGAAGGACCGGCGGGGCTGGCGGTTGTGATTGCTACATATTTTGAATCATGAAAACATCATAACGCGTTGATTTGCCGGTGATCTGGTGGGAGGGAGGGGGAAGCCCCGGCATGGGAGCAGCTTTTTGCGGCCATTTGAGCACTACGCGGCGGCTGGCGCTGGCGAGCGCGACCTGCATCAGCTCGGCGGCGTCCTCATCGGTGCCGACAATTTTGCGAACCTGACGAAGCTGCTTTTTGACCAGAGCGGAGCCTTTGCGCTCCGGGTGCATGGGGTCAACCACAATGATTTGAGGGGACAGTTCGGGGAGCAATTCTATTGCATCGGCGTGAATGAGCTTCATGCGGGCGATGACGGGAGCGATTTCTCCACCGGCTGCTGCTGCGCGCTCCAGCCCCTGTTCGAGCAGCCTGTGCATCCGGGCGGAACGTTCAATAAGTGTGACTTCAGCCCCCAGCGAGGCGAGAAGGAAGGCATCGCGGCCCAGCCCGGCGGTGGCGTCAACGATTTTGGGGGTTTTTTCGGGTTTTAACCCCACAGCTCTGGCAAGGGCCTGTCCGCGACCGCCGCCAAAGCGGAAACGATGGGCGACGGCTCCGCCCAGAAAGTCGACTTCAAGCTCGGATTCCATGTTTCGTACGAACCGTTGGCTTTACCAGGCGCAGATTGCGGTGTTGGTCGCAGAGCTTATCCAGCAGGCACCATCCTGTTTGGAGCGATAGAAGGGGCCGGGAAGGGGAACGTTGCGCCCGGTGCCAAAATCGGCAAAGCCCGAGGCAACGCCGGGCCCCTCGATATAAAGCGTGAAAGTGGGGCGGCCCTTGGCGGAGATGATAAAACTGCCATCGCCCTGAATGGCGGTAAACTCGCAATTGTAATATCCATCATCTGTGGTGAAGCAGCGGGCCGGTTTTGCAAACGCGCTCTGGCTCAATGGCAAAAGTAAAAGCGCCAGCGCCGCGAGTATCCTGAGTAAAACAATTGGCATTGCATCCCTCCAACCTTTGCGAGTGCCTGCATCTTTGCGCAGAATCGGCCCTTTATTCAAGAACTGGTTTGGCCAGCGTTGGGGCCCCTTTCGCAAAGGCTGTCGAAGCGGGTGGTTGAAATACGTGAATTTTTTGCTTGAAGCTATAGCGGCTAGAGGTTCTAGAAGGATGGCTCGAAAGAATCACGCTGAGCAGGTTGAACCGATATGAGCAATACAAAAACACTTCTTGTCGACGGGATGGATTGTGCGAGCTGCACCTCGAAAATCGAGGGTGTCGTGTGTAAAATTCCCGGTGTCGAGAACGTGCAGCTAAACTACACGACGCAAAAGCTCAAGTTCGAGCTGACCGACCCCAACGGCAACAGCGGGGCCATTGTCAAGGCAGTGGAGCGGCTGGGTTACAAGGTCAAGGAAGCTGACAAAAAGACCCGGCCGGAGGATTTGCACTGGTGGCAGACGGGCAAGGGGCAACTGGTTATCGCCACGACCGTGATTCTGGGTATTGCCTGGACCATGTCGTTTCTGATGCCCGAATATGCGGGTTATGTGTTTTCCCTGGCCGGGCTGATTGCGCTTTTTCCTCTGGCCAAAAAGGCGGGTGCGGCAGCGATTGCCGGGCAGCCCTTCACCATCGAAACGCTGGTGACCATTGCTGTTATCGGGGCGATATTCATTGATGAGTCGGCGGAAGCGGCGGTTGTGGTTTTCTTCTTTCTGATTGGGGAACTGCTCGAATCCATGGCGGCGGCCAAGGCGCGCAAATCCGTGCAGGCGCTGGCTGACCTGGTACCAAAATCGGCATTTCTGGTGACCGATGAGGGCATTGTCGAGATTGGCGCCGACGCTCTTTCGGTGGGCGATATTATCGAGGTTCGGCCCGGCGGACGTGTGCCTGCGGACGGCATGATTTCGGAAGGGCAGACCTCCATCGACGAGGCCGCGATTACCGGGGAATCCATGCCCAAGCGCAAGCAGGTGGGCGACAATGTCTATGCCGGGTCCATCAACGCCGATGGCCTAATCCGCATGACGGTAGAGAAAACCGCTGAAAACAACATGATTTCGCGCATCCTGCAGATGGTGGAGGACGCCGAGGCGTCCAAGGCACCGACCGCGCGCTTTATCGACGACTTTTCAAAATATTACACGCCGGGCGTGATTGTGGTTTCAGCGATGATCGCGTTTGTTCCACCCCTGATGTTCGGCCAGGACATGGGGGAATGGATTTACAAGGGGCTGGCAATCCTGCTGATCGGCTGCCCGTGCGCGCTGGTGCTTTCCACCCCGGCGGCGATTACCTCGGGCATATCGGCGGGGGCCAAGCGGGGCCTTCTGGTCAAGGGCGGCGCGGTGCTCGAAGCCATCGGTAAGGTCGCCCGGGTGGCATTCGACAAAACCGGCACCCTGACCCGGGGTGAGCCGAAAGTCACCGACATCGGGGTGTTTTCGGGTGAGGAAAAAACCATGCTGGCGCTGGCCGGTTCGGTGGAGGCGGGCTCCTCCCATCCGCTGGCGGTGGCCATCGTTGAGGAAGTCGAGGGACGTGGTATCAAACTGCAAAAGACCTCCGAGGCCGAAGCCCTGAGCGGGCGCGGGGTGCAGGCAAAGGTTGGTGGCGAACTGGTGACCATCGCTTCGCCCCGTTATGCGGCGGAAATCTCCAGCTTTACCCCGGAGCAGGACGCCCGAATTGAAGCGCTCGAAGACGAGGGCAAGACCATTGCCGTCGTGGTGGTGGACAAAAAAATTATCGGGTTCTTTGCCTTGCGCGACGAGCTTCGCGACGATGCGGTCAGCGCCATGAAGGCATTGAACAGCATCGGGGTTTCAGCGGTTATGCTGACGGGGGACAATGAGCGCACCGGCCAGGCGCTTGCCTCCCAGCTTGGCATCGAGGTCAAGGCTGAACTCCTGCCCGAGGACAAGCTGGTTGAAATCGAGGCGATGAAGCGGGACGGCGACATCGCCATGGTCGGGGACGGCATCAATGACGCTCCGGCGCTGGCCCGGGCCGATGTGGGCATCGCCATGGGCGGGGGCACCGATGTGGCGCTTGAAACAGCGGACGCCGCCCTGATGCACGAACGGGTGAGCGATGTTCCGGCGCTGGTCAGCCTGTCGCGAGCCACCATGAACAATATCCACCAGAACATCACCATTGCGCTGGGGCTCAAGGCGGTGTTTCTGGTCACCACCATGGTGGGGATGACAACCCTGTGGATGGCCATTCTGGCCGACACTGGCGCCACCCTGCTGGTAACGCTCAATGCTGTTCGGCTGCTAGGGTACAAGTTCAAGAACTAACCTGTTTCCCGGGGGGCTGCTCAGAGCAGGGACGAAGTGACAATGGCATAGGCGAGGGCGGCAAGACAGGCCTGCCCCGCCAGCCACGTGGCTGTGCGCACATAGGGCACGTTGAAGATATAGAGCAGGGCGAAAGCAACCCTGAGCGCGATATAGGCCTGGGCGGCGAGCTGGGTCAGCGGGCTTGAAACTCCGGCTAGCTGCACCACCAGAACCAGCGGCACAAAGATTACCAATCCTTCCATCGTATTGATTATCGTGCGCTCGATGCGGCGGCCAAGGTCGCTGATATCGCGATTGTTATCGCGCCGACCGATGCCCCACATCATGCCCGCGGTGAGAAAGATATGCGTTCCGTGGGTGAGCAGGAGAGTGAATTGCAGGGCTGCGGCAGCGGTGAGCATCCAGAGTTCAATTGTCATGGGTGAGAATGTCCTTGTGGAATTTTCGCGCAAAAGGCGGGTTGTTCT
>DROE01000035.1 GCA_011322005.1 Devosia sp. | reverse complement strand
GCATGGTCTGCCGGGCCGGGCCTGACTTGCCGGTCTCCCCCCAAAGTTCTTCGGTGACAAAGGGCATGAAGGGGTGCAGCAGTTTCAGAATCTGGTCAAGGACAAAGGCGGCCGTGGCGCGGGTTTCATCTCTTTTGGCCTCATCTTCGCCCATCAGGGTGGGTTTGGCCAACTCGATATACCAGTCACAGAACGTGCCCCAGACAAAATCATAGGCGGCGTTGGAAGCATCGTTGAACCGAAAATCCTCCAGCGATCTTGTGACCTTGCTCACAGTACGGGACGCGGCCCCCAATATCCAGCGATTGAGCGGCATCAAAACGGATCCGGGGTCGAAACCTGCGACCCTCTGGCATTCGTTCATTTCAAGAAAACGTGCCGCGTTCCAGATTTTGGTGACAAAATTCCGGTAGCCGGCCACGCGCTGCATGGAAAGTTTCAGGTCGGTGCCCGGCGCTACCATAGCGGCAAAAGTGAAACGGGTGGCGTCGGCTCCGAACTCATCAATCAGGTCCAGCGGATCGATGACATTGCCGACCGACTTGGACATTTTCTTACCCCTTGCATCGCGCACCAGGGCGTGGGTAAACACGGTATGAAACGGGATTTTTCCCACAACCGCCTTCTGCATCATTATCATCCGGGCCACCCAGAAAAAAACAATGTCAAACCCGGTTATCAGCACGGAAGTGGGGAAATATCTTTTCATCTCGTCGGTTTCTTCGGGCCAGCCCAGCGTTCCAATGGGCCACAGGCCGGAGGAGAACCACGTGTCCAGCACGTCCGGGTCCCGGGTCAGCGGTTTGCCGCCCGCCATGCTGATTGCCTCTGCCTCGTTGGCGGCGCAATATTCCTTCCCCTCATCATCATACCAGACCGGAATCTGGTGACCCCACCACAACTGACGGGAGATGCACCACGGCTCGATATTCTCCAACCAATGGAAATAAACCTTCTTCTGGGCCTCCGGCATCATGATGATTTCGCCGCTCTTCACCGCCTCGATAGCGGGCTGCACGATTTTTTTGGTGTCCACATACCATTGATCGGTCAGCATGGGCTCGATCACCACCTTGGAGCGATCGCCAAACGGCTGCATGATCTTCTTGTTTTCAACGAAAGGGATGAACTCCGGCGGCACGGAACCCGGCTCTGAGGCCGGGGCCTCGCCCTTCCGCACTTTATCCGGCATCATTTGCATTTTGACTTCTTCAAAAGCGGGGTTGATTGTCATCACCGCCAGCCCCTCGGCAGTGATGTCGGCAACAATTTTTTTGCGGGCCTCGAAACGGTCCAGGCCGCGATATTCTTCGGGCACCAGATTGATCGGCATTGTGTCTTGGGGAGCCTTTTCACCCCGGGCAATCGCCTGCGCCTTGGTGGCAGCTTCCTCATAGGACAGACCATCGGTGCGCATGTGGCCCTTGGTGTCCATCAGCGCATAAAGCGGAATATCATTTCGTTTGGCGACTTCATAATCATTGAAATCATGGGCGCCGGTGATCTTGACCGCGCCCGAGCCAAAGTCGGGGTCGGGATAATCATCGGTGATGATGGGGATTTGGCGACGATGCTCTTTGGGGCCTACCGGAATTTCACAGAGTTTGCCAACAATGGGCGCGTAGCGTTCATCATCGGGGTGCACGGCAACCGCGCCATCGCCGAGCATGGTCTCGGGACGGGTGGTGGCAATGGAAATATAGTCGCGCTCCTCTGTCAGGATGACACGGCCGTCTTCATCCTTCTCGACATAGGTGTAGGTTTCCCCCTCGGCGAGCGGGTATTTGAAATGCCACATATGGCCGTTGACCTCGATATTTTCCACTTCGAGGTCGGAGATGGCGGTTTCAAAATGCGGATCCCAGTTCACCAGGCGTTTGCCACGATAGATCTGGCCCTTGTTGTACATATCCACAAAGACCTTGAGCACTGCATCATGGAATCCGGGGTCCATGGTAAAGCGCTCGCGAGACCAGTCGCACGAAGCCCCCAGGCGTTTGAGCTGGTTGATGATGATGCCGCCCGACTCTTCTTTCCATTCCCAGACTTTTTGGACGAAGGCATCGCGGCCCATTTTGCGGCGCGAGGGCTGTTGATTTTCCATCAGCTGGCGTTCGACAACCATTTGCGTTGCAATACCGGCATGGTCGGTGCCGGGTTGCCACAGTACGTCCTTGCCCCGCATGCGCTCGAACCGTATCAGAATGTCCTGCAACGTGTGGTTCAGGGCATGCCCGACATGCAGCGAGCCGGTGACATTGGGCGGAGGAATGACAATCGAGAAGGCTTCCGCGCCTGCCTTTGCCCCTGCCCCGGCCTTGAAGGCCCCCGCCTCGATCCACGACTGATAGATGCGTTGCTCAACATTGCCCGCTGCATATTTTTTTTCAATCATCCGGGAGCACTCACACCAAATCGGCCCGCCGGATCGGGCGAGCCGCAAAATTCCAATTACGTTCTTTGTAAAGCCAAGCCATGGCGTCAAGTCAACAGGCACAGGGTCAAAAGTCCGGCGCGCAAGCGCTCCCTATTCGCCCCGCGACACGCGTTCAATCTCTTTTTCGACCATGCGCTCAACGGTTGCGGGCAGATGTTCGTCCAGCCATTCCTTGAGCATGGGGCGCAACATCTCGCGCACCATCGCCTCAAAAGTCAGCTCCGAACCCCCAACCGCCACGGAGGTCAGTTTGGAAAATGTGTGGCGCACCGCCGCATCGGTGGTGGGGGCCAGCAATTTGTTGGCCATGTCAGTGCTCAAATCCGGATCGGGCATTGTCGAAGCCGGTGCTGGCTCGGGCTCCACCACCTCTTCGGGACTCTCTTCCCCCTCAAAGGAAATGTCATCGGCGACAACCAGTCCCACGTCCTCGGCCGGTGCTTGGGATGCAACGGCAGGCTCAGGTTCCGGCTCTTCGGCAACGGCCACATCCAACCCGGAAGACGCCGGATTGAAGTCTATGTTGGGCAGCTCTTCTTCGGCCGGCTCCTCGCTGACTTCAGGCTCCCCGACCATCTGCTCCGCGGAAAGCTCCAGGGGCACATCCTCAGCCGGTGCGGCGGGCGCCTCCTGTGTTGCAAGCGCTGCCATTTGCGCGTCCGCATCGGCCTCGCTGGGGGCAGCGGAAGCCTCCGGCTGTGCCGCGGCTTCTCCTTCGGGGGCGTCATCATCTGCGATAATCTGTCGGATCGATGACAGAATCTCGTCCATTGAAGGGTCTTTGGTGGCCGGCTTGTTCATGTTCGCCCCTTGGCAAGCTCTTGATACTAAACAACAAACAAAGCGCATCCACGGATATGTGCGGATAGATCGCCTGATTCGTCTGAGCACACATTACCCCGACAGGCGACAGGGCAAAATGCCGTGGTCGGCGATGTCCACGGATTAGTTGGGGGCAAACGCCGCACGCATCTCCGGCTTCAACGGGATTCGTGCCGGAATTCGTCCGGGTTGGCCCGCTTAATAAACACAACCGGATCCCTTGGGAAAGGCCGGAGCAAGCCGAGTCAGGCCGGCATCGGCAGAACTTCCCGCATCGCCTCAGTCGAGCGGAAGACTGCGCAGATCGGCCCACACATCCTCAACCGACTCCACATACCCCTGTGCCGAGCGGATCTGAACCGGCAGCCCCAAATCGACCGCTGAAAGCCGTCCCACCGAAGACAAGAGTGAGAAGGCGGACACCAGCTTTGAGGCCTGAGCGGAGATCAACTGCTCACGTACACTTGTCAGGGCGGACCTGGCATCGAGCACGTCAAGCGTTGTGCTTTGCCCCACATTGCGTTCCTCGATTACTCCGGCAAGCACCTGTTCACTGGCCCGGACGGAGGATTGCGCGGAGGTAATCTGGGCATTTGAATTTTCCAGGCCGTTCCAGGCCGAAACAACCGACTCGCGCACCTGATCGCGGGCAACCAGCGCATCGAGTTCAGACTTTATCTGATTGAGGTTTGCCTGGCGCAGCGAGGCACCCATGGCCCCCCCTGAATAAAGGGGAATGGAAAGGGTGAGGCGGATGGAACCATTCATGCCTGTCGTGGGGCCACCAAAACATTGCACGGCACAAATCGTCCCGATCAGATCAAGCGTGGGACCAAAAGCCGCACGGGCCGCCTCGGCCCCCGCCTGCGAAGCACGAACCTGGGCCAGCGCACTCAAAATTGCGGGGTGCTGGGTATCCGCCAGACTGAGTGCCTGGCTCAACGAGTTCGGCAGTGCACCGGAAAAATCAAACCCCATGCTGAGATTCTGAGGCGCATGGCCCACCCAGCGCTGATAACTGGCCTGGGAAACCTGCAAACTGGCAATACCGTTGCGATAGGCCGCAACGCTTGACGCCAGCCGGGCTTCGGCCTGGGAAACTTCTATGCGGGTCCCCTCTCCAATGTTGAGCCGGTCCTTTGCCGATTTCACCTGGGCCTGAAAAAAGGTCACGTTCTCCGCCCGCAACTCCACCAGTTGCGTGTCGCGCATGACGTTGAAATAGGCATTGGCCGCCGAGAGGAGCACGTTCTGCTCCGCATTGCGCAGCGACTGTGCCGCGACCACCGTGAAGGCACGTGCCTGTTCCACCTGTGCATCGGTCCGCAGGTTGTCAAACAGGGTCTGGCGATAGGTCAGACCGATGTTGAAAGTCTGTGAATCAGTGGCGGATCCCCCAACCACCGACCAGTTGTAGGCATAATCTGCTGTTGCGCTGATGGAGGGAAGTTTGCCCGAACGCCGAATCGCGATATCCTCTGCAGAGGTCTTTACGCTGATAAGGGCCGCGGCAATATTGGGGTTGCTGGCATAGGCGCTCGCCAGAGCATCGCGCAGGGATTCCGCCTGCGCCGTTGAACCGAAAAACGCCAGCGCCGCAACCGCCGCGCCCGCGCGCATTATTCTTCTTACTCTCATGACAACGCCTCCAATATTGTTACAATAGGTGCGCCTTGCCTGCGGCACAACCATTGTAACCTTAATTTTTTCCTCTCCTCCCTCCGGGACAAATTCAGGCGGGTGCGCGCCCGGCCTTGTCACAACGCCGGGCCGGGGCCCCCGTTGGCAGGCATCCCATGAAAAAAAGATCACAGAGTGAATGCAGGCTTGGGGAAAAGTTCCCTGAGCGGTGGAAGGCTGGCATTGAATGCCTCAACACGGGCGATTTCCTCTTCCCCCTTGACGTGGAGCACGGCCGTGGCACTGGCGCCATCGCCCAAAAGTGCAACCAAGCGCCCTCCAACGCGCAACTGGTCGAACAGAGCCTGAGGCACCGCTCCCACCGCACCCTCGATAATGATCACATCGAACTGCGCCTCGGCGGGCGCGCCCTTTTTCAGCGGAGCTTTGATGACCGCGGCATTGCCCACGTCCAGCCGGGCAAGAATCTGGTTTGCACGGGCAACCATGGCCTCATCGGTTTCAACGGCAACCACCGAGTTGGCAAGCCGGGCGATGACGGCCGTCGAATAGCCCGTTCCACATGCCACATCGAGTACAATATCGTCATCGCCGATTTCGGCCAGTTCGATCATTTTCCCGAGCACAACAGGGGCAGCCATAAATCGCCCCGCCGGACCGGCCAGGCGGTGAGCGACATCAAGATAGGCGATGGATTTTTGAGTCTCATCCACAAACTCCTCCCGCGGCACCGCTCCCATGGCGCCGAGCACCCGGGGCTCCAGAACACCCGAAGTCATCAACTGGCCCTCAACCATGGATTTGCGAGCCTGAACAAAGTCGATCATACCGTTGCCTCTCCCTGCGTGCCGCGTGCATATCTCAATCACTTGTAAGCCCTTTTTCCAGGCAAGGCCAACAGCCCAACATGTCGCAACTTCAACAGAACCCGCTGATGATGCAAAAACACCTCACAGCCGGGGCATCTGTTTGCAAATTGCGGCAAACCGAAGCCAGTCCTTGCCGGATTTTGGCGTCCATGCCGATTCCGCGATGGCGCTGAGGCGCGGGAAAACCATATGGTTGAACAGTTGGCGCGACACCAGGTTTTCGCTCCAGATGCAGCCCTGAATGCCCTTTAGTTTGTGGGCAAGCTCTTGGGGGAACTCCCCGGCCGCTTCATATTCATAGGTCAGCTTTGGCGGCACTGCACGCGCCGCCCAGTTCAGGCCCGGCTCCTGCCAGTCCTCGGACTGCACCATGTCCAGATAATAGGCCTGCCCCGGTGCCATCACCACGTCATAACCCCGGTCCGCCAGTTCGGGGCCCAGTTGGGTATTTTGCCAGGCCATCAACAGGGTATCCTTTGGCTCCACCCCGCCTCCGTGGGAAACTTCGTCCCAGCCGGAGAGTTTTTTACCCATGCCTGTGAGCATGGTTTTCACGCGGCGCAGCAGATAGGACTGTAGTTCCTCCGTTCCATCAAGCCCCATTTGCTTCATCAGTTTCTTTGCCTTGGGTGAAGCCAGCCAGGCACCGGGCGCAACTTCATCCCCGCCCACATGAATGTAGGGGAAAGGAAACAGTTCCGCGACTTCTGAAAACATCTTCTCCAGAAACTCAAAGGTCTGGGGAAGTCCAGGGTTGATTGCATTGTTGGAATAGCCCTGCACCGAAAAATAGCTTTCCGGTGCCTCCTGCCCGTCGCTCAGCTCCGGCAGTGCCCTGAGCAACGCCATGCAGTGGCCCGGAATATCAATCTCGGGCATGATGTCCACATTGATGCGTTTGGCATCGGCGACCAGCCCCCGCACCTCTTGTTGGGTGTAATGGCCCTTTGTCGCAACCGCGCCAGTACCCAGTTGAGCCGCCAGCATTTCGTCCGGTCCCCGCCGTGCCCCGATTTCGGTCAACTCGGGAAAGGCCTTTATCTCCAGCCGCCAGCCCTCATCATCGGTGAGGTGCCAGTGCAGCACATTGAGTTTGTTCCAGGCCAGAATATCAATGAACCGCGCTACAGAGCCAAGCGAATAAACCTGCCGCGACACATCCAGATGACAGCCCCGCCACTGATAGCGTGGTGCGTCGTCGATTGTTCCCGAGGCCGGGAACCTGAACTTTTCCGGCTCCCGGTGAGAGGCCATCACCATCTGCGCCAGGGTAATCAGACCATAAAGGCTTCCGGCCCTGTCCGCGCTGGCCAGCACAATTTTGTTTCTGGAAAAATTCAGGCGATAGCCCTCAGCCTCCATTTTGGAATCGACCTCAAAGTGCACCGGCAAACCACCTGTGACGCCACACAGGGAAAAAGGTTGCGCTTCTGCGGGAAACAATCTGGCAGCCAGCTCTGCCACCTCCGACATGGCGGCGATATCATCCCCCTCACTGTTTTCAGCCGCGAACAGGGCCACCGGCGGCGCGGCAAAATCCGTGGCGGAAAACATCTTTGGCCAGGGAAGGATTGATACCGGATGTTGCAGTTTTCCTTCCGGCACCAGTT
>DROE01000034.1 GCA_011322005.1 Devosia sp. | reverse complement strand
TTCGCTTGGCTCGCCGTTGACCAGCGCGCAGTTTATTATGGCTGACGGACCTGAGGATCTGGAACAACTGCGCATGGACAGGGTAATGCCCACGGCGCCGCCCCGGCCATATAATTCAGAATTCCTTTCGTCCTATCAGGACAAAAAAGGCAATATTGTCGTGCACCACGGTTCGGTTTTTTCCGTGGTGCGCTGGAGCAATGTCTTTGACCCGTTTCATCCGCTGTTGATTCTTCTGGGAGACCCTATCGGGGGGCCGGTTTCAGGCAGGGAGCTGTTTGGAGCCGGTGTGCTTGATGTCAGCCAAAAAATCGAACGGCCTGATCTGTTGAACCGTATTTTCACTCACAATTCCTATTGGGAAAATACCAGTGGAGACTGGAACCGGCCTGCGGCCCACATTTTGTTGCTGCGCGAGCTTGTGGGGATAGACCGACAGGTTCCGCAATAAAACAACGCCGCCCGGGTCAAACTCGAGCGGCGCTGAAAACGGGGGTATTTTATGGGACAGGTTCTGCCTGTCAGTCCAGCGTCAGCCCGGCAAGGCCTACGGCCAGATTGAGGCCGACCTGTCCCTGTACACTCCAGGGCTGCAGCATGAAGCTGTCGCGGGAGCCGCCAACGAGCCAGTTTGCGCCGCCGCCAAGACCAACAGAGGCTTCGGCGCTGGCGCCTACATAGGTGCCCGAGAGCGCGCCCTTGTGATAGACATGGGTGCCACCGGTAAAGACCAGCCATTCAATCCGGGTTTTCTGGGTCACGCCGATGTCAAGACCGACCTTGGTGATGCGCCCTGTGTAGGTCTCGCTGCCACCGGAGTTTTTGTAGAAGCTGCAGGTCATGGATTTTGAAGACCCCAGAATGAGACCAATCCCTGCTTCAACCTCACAGGAAAGGCGCCCGATCTTGACGCTGGCATCGGCATAGGCGGGGGTGAAACTCAAGAGCAATGCTGTGAGTGCAATGATGATTGTGCGCATAGTCTGTCTCCTGCACGGATGAAATTTAACGGCAAATCATACCGATAGCGGTTTCGCCGGTGATTCTAATGCAACAAGCCATTATTGCAACTGCGAAAATCACATGGCTCGGCGAATGGGCGTCAACACAAAACAATACCGCTCCGCTCTTACTGGCGCAGCGGCGTTTCTGAAGCAGAATTACCAAAGATATCTATGTACGGCCGCCAGGTAAGAGACCTTCGCGCTGCGCCTTTTTGCGGGCCAGCTTGCGCGAGCGGCGCACGGCTTCAGCCTTCTGGCGTGCGCGCTTTTCCGAGGGTTTCTCGTAATAGTTGCGCAGCTTCATTTCGCGAAAAACACCTTCGCGTTGCAGCTTCTTTTTCAGGGCTTTGAGGGCCTGATCTACATTGTTGTCACGAACGACTACTTGCACGCGGAACCCCGCCTTTCCAGTTCAATCAAATCTGTAGTGAACAGCGCCGAAACAGGAGCAAAACCGATGCACCGAAACGCCGCCAACCGGCCGGAGCCGGATATCGCTGGCGCGGACATAGCAGACAAGAGAACGGGTGTCCAGAATGAATGGCACCAAGTCAGCGGTCCTGACCCAAGTTCAGTGAGGGCAGAACCCGGTTGATATGGCCCATCTTGCGCCCGGCGCGAATTTCGCTTTTGCCGTAAATATTGGGCTGATCGTTTGGGCGAAGTTCCCGGGGAACCGTTTGCACTGCCTCGCCCACAAGGTTCTCCATCACCACATCGGCAAAGCGGCGGGTGGAACCCAAAGGCCAGTTGCAGATGGCGCGGATGTGCTGTTCGAACTGGGATGTGGGGCAGACGCTTTCGGTCCAATGGCCCGAATTGTGGACGCGGGGAGCGATTTCGTTGACCAGCAATTGTTGCGTCTGGCCGTTTCCGCTCACGAAAAACTCGACCCCAAGCACGCCGCAATAATCAAGAGAGCTGGCTATGGTGCTGGCGATTTTTGTGGCGTTGTGCGCTGTTTGTTTTGAGATATCAGCGGGTACGGTGCTGGTGTGCAGAATATGGTTGAGGTGGACGTTTTCGGCCGGGTCGTAGGCGGCGATTTCGCCATTGCCATTGCGGGCGACGATCAGGGAAATTTCTCTCTGGAAGGGCACGAAGGCTTCAAGCACCAATTGCGTGGTATTATTGCCCGAAGCTCCCCTCAGCGCTTCAAGGGCGGCATAGGCCTCCTTGCTGGTTCTGACGATGCGCTGGCCTTTGCCGTCATAGCCAAACCGGGTGGTCTTGAGCACTGCCGGCAGGCCGATGCTCTGAATTGCGTCGTCCAGTTCGGCGCCGCTGCTCACCGGTGCGAAGGGGCAGATGGCGACGCCAATTTTTTGCAGGAAGCTCTTTTCCTTCAGGCGGTCCTGGGAAACGGCCAGGGCGCGGGCGTC
>DROE01000033.1 GCA_011322005.1 Devosia sp. | reverse complement strand
GTCCCCCTTGGGTTTCAGATTGGCGGATGTCCAGAGCCAAACCGGTCTTGCCCGATAACAAATATCGCGCTTTGCCCGTTTCAGCACTGGCCCATCTCGCCAATCATGAAACAGAATTGTTTCAATCTAAACATGAAGCGGTCTAGAATCAGAAGATCTGTTTGTAGAGCCCGTCCTTGCCCATGCGCAGGACATAGGTGCGTACCTGCTCAAACAGGTCTTCTTCAACGCAACGAATATCATAATATCCGTTGGTGGAGCTTGTCAGCACGGTAAATTCCTTGTTGCAGTGAAACGCCCCCATAACCGAGACGTTGGAGCGGGTGGTGACGGTTATGGTGTAAACTACCCTGGGCTGATCGACCAGTGCATAGATGGCGAATTCGGAACTGAACCCCTGCATCGGCTCAACTTCAAGCTGAGGCCAGTCAATGAAGACTTTGGCCTGGGAGGGTTCAAACTGGGCTTGTGCTGAATTCGCAGGCACCAGGAACAGGGCTGCAAGTGTACAACGCGCGAAGACTCTCAAGTTGAGCATATATTTCCCCCTATTTCATTTCCGGCTTGGCCAGGTTGCCCTTGCCTCGGGCGGCCTTACCAAACCTGCCAGGAGCTGGCCGCATTCAGCAGCAGGCGATCAAGTTTTGGTGTGCTCTGGTCGACCAGGACACAATAAGAAGCGAAATTGCGGTCCCGGCACAGATTGACTGAAACATCACCATCTATGGAAACCGAGGCTATTTTATTGTCCCAGCCCAACAATAACAGATCGCGGGCGACGCCCCCCGAAGGCTGGCAAACCGAATTACCCGAATAGTTGAGGCCATCAAAAAAGCACACCTGCCCCGGTCCACCCCTGCGGGTTTCAAATTTGGGTCCGCTATAGGGACCGCGAGCGGTCTGTCCAAAGCTGAGCTGGTCGATGGAGAGCCAGTCATCGCTGCCTGCAATCCGGCACCAGCGGTCCGAGCATCTGGAAACGACAACGGCATCGCCTTTTGCAGCGCTGGCCACGACCGGGTAGCGGATGCCCGGCCCCGAGCGCAGGTCGGTGTCGGAGATAACCCATGCGGGGCTGCCCAGTTCATCAGCGTGAACGGGAAGGAAAATGCCGGCAAATCCCAAGGCCAGAACAAAGGAAATCAACCGGGTGAGGAGGGAAGCGGACATTGAGATTCTCCAAAAGCGCTCAGATGTCCCAATGCTAACCCAGCTTGAGGCCGGTTCCAAGAAGGAAAAGCCACGTACCGGTGTTGCACATAACAGCAAGACCGCCCCAATGGGGCGGTCCTGGCATATTGTCTGGCTGATCGCTCGTTTGCTCAATAGGTCTTGAACGAAGAAACATCATTGTTCAGGAACGGATTGAGACTGGGAACACTTGAACTGTAGGTTTGGCAGAAACCGCGATAATTCGCGTTCCGGCAAAGCTGAACCCGGGCACCGGGCTGAACCTGAACGGAGGAAATCTTGTTGTTCCAGAAACCGGTGAGCCGGCTGTTCTGGCTGCCCGCGGCTACGCAGAAGCTGGCGCCTGAATAGTTATTGCCATTGAAAAAACAGACTTTGGGAACGACAGGGGAAGGAGGAGGATTGCCGATGCTGAAGCCAAAGGAGGGACCACCTGTCCCGAAATAGATGGAGAAGTTTACATCGGGATCGGGATTGTGGGTCGGGGCGGGGTTGGCCCGGACCAGATAGTTGCCCGACACCCAGCCGTCGGGTCCATCCTGCTGTACATAACACCAGCCATTGGATTTGCATTCGGTGACGTTGACAGGCTCACCGGCATACAGGGTATCAATTCTGGTATAGTTGACGGAGGGGCCGGTGCGCACATTTACGGCGCTTTTGGCCACGGCGGCCAGCGCAAAGGCGGAGCCTGCCGTGGACAGAAGGCCGATGAAGGCTGCGGATATGACAAGTGCGAATTTTGCGCGTTTCATGGGTTTCACTCTCTTGTGGTTGGCAGCGCAGGTCAGGGAGCGCTGCATATGGGGCGATTTAAGCAGATTTTGTCTGAACGGACGCTGAACGGGCTTTGTCCATGCAACACCGCCGATGAAAAGTGCTTTCACCGGCGGCGGGGGGTTCCGTGGGTGACGGAGTGGACCCCGTCAACCGATGATGCATGAGCCAAAACAATAGCGCGCTGGCCGGGCAGTTACTGGATAATCCAGCGCTGGGTATCGTTGTTCTGGTTGTTGCGCGTCACAACGGAGTTGTCATTCACTCCCTCGTGCGCATCCATGTACCGGCCGTTGCTGAGCTGCTGAATGGTGTAGGTAAAGTTGCCCAGGTATGTCAGTTTCCAGCGCTGGGTGTTGTTGTTCTGGGCATTGCGGGTGACGACGGAATTGTCGTTTATACCTTCGTGTGCATCAAGATAGCGACCGTTGCTCTGTTGCTGGATCGTATAAATGTTGCCGCCAAGCGGTGTTATAATCCATGCCTGTGTGGCGTTGAACTGTTGATTGCGTGTGACAACATTGTTGTCGTTCATGCCCTCGTAAGCGTCCAGAAAACGGCCGCTGCTCTTCTGCACAATGGTGTAGACTCCGTTCAGTTGGGCGGGTGGTGGAGGCGGCGGAGGGGGAGGCGGGGGAGCAGCGTTACTGATAACCGCACCAAGGATGGTGTTGAAGATGTTAAGGGCGGCGGCTGCCGCGGCATCATCCGAGCCACCGTCTCCACCGCCATTGCCACCGCCATTGTCGACGGCCTGAAGATAGTTGCCGCTGACCCAGCCATCGGGGCCGGGATGTTCCACATAACACCAGCCGCCCTGACATTCGGTAACGTCAACTGCTTCACCGGAGAAGAGCGTGTCGACTACGGCAAAATTGACACCGGGGCCGGAACGGACGTTAACCGCGGTGGTAGCAACGGCTGGAACCGCCAATGCGGCCATTGTCGAGGCAATCAGGCCAGCAGCTGCAATTGTGATAACTGCAAAAACCTTTGGAGTTCTCATGATTTCTGTTTCCCTTTTGTTTGGTGGCGGTCCCCTGTTGGCCACCACATCTGGTACCAGAGCTAAGCAAGCGGGCCCTGAATGAACACTGAATGGGCTGTTCAGGCCTCAACGGCGCCGACAAAAGCCGGCGCCGGCGACAACCGGGGCCAGACAAAAGGCGGGAGGAACCCCGCCGGCGAAGCCGGGCCTATGGCGGGAGGATCCGATTATTCGGCCCTTGCGCATTTTCGTCAGTTACTTGCTTCCGGCGGGACGGTGTCACGCAGACGACATCGCCAGAACAGGCTTCACGCCAGACGAAGCCATCTTTGCAGGTTTCGGCTCCACAGGGAAGAGGGGGCGGCGGCGGAGAAGCCGGAGGTGGCAGTTTGTGGAACACCACACGGAGTACTCAAGCCGCGGGATACGGGGCCAGGAAGGCGTGCTGCTTGAGCCGTTGGAAAACTGACAGACCGTTCCCCCGGGGCCTCAGGCAAGCGGGCTTGCGCAATGTGCAACAAGCTGATCTGGCGGTTCACCCACGCCGCTCCCGGGCACAGATATCAACGGCTGAACCGGCCCAAATCCGCCGGCCCGGAATGTGAATTGTCCAGCGAGGCAATGACCACATCTTTCCGCTGCCTGCTGACATGGTGGCAGGCTTGACGGGCACGGGCCATGATCCGGGGTCACGTCCTTAAAATAAATCCGGTCGATGTGATGCAGAGGGCTTCGTTACCGTACCGGAAAAAAACGCTGCCCGGTGAGGAGCAGCGTTTTTCAGGTTGGCCGGGGACTGTCAGAGGTTCCCGATCAGTTTGCCCAGGTAGTGTAACCGATATTCATGGTCGTTCCGGTATAGGAGTTCAGGCGGAACTCGGAAATACGGCCCTGGTTGGTTTTCACGCAGACATAGGATCCCGGAGGCACCAGCCAAAGCGATACCCGGTTGCTTGAGTATGTCGCGGCTGAACACCCGGCATATCCACGTTGTGCACCGTTGGTGAAAGAGATCTTGGCACCGTTGCGCGGGTTGAGATATTTCTCAAGCGCGTTGACCGCCTGGTACCAGATGTCCCTGCCCGCGCCCGATGTGGAACCATTGTCCAGGTTCATGGACCAGGTTTGCTGCAGGTTTATCGTACCTGTGGAAAAGGTGACCGGCCCTGGAGGAGGCGGGGGAGGTGGCGGTGGCGGGGGGGGCGGTGGAGGTGCACCAACAAATACCCGAAGAGAAGAGGTTTTGTTGTCCACGGTGCTGTTCAGGGTTGGGCGGGAATTGTTGCGCACGATACACCCGCCGGTGAGGTTGGCGTTTGCGCACAACTGCACCTTGGCATTACCGAACAATTTGAACGACGAGATGTTGTCGTTGAACGTGAAGTCAAGTGTGTTCAGTGTCGCCGGGCCGTGACAAAACTCAGCACCTGTGTAGTTGGGACCGGTATAGAAGCAGGCTTGGTCCGCCGGAGGTGGAGGCGGAGGCGGCGGAGGCGGCGGAGGAGGTGGTGGCGGCGGCGGAGGCGGCGGTGTTTCACCGCAGTTTATACTGAAGGTTGGTCCGCCTGGGCCAATCACAATGCCAAAGCTGCAGTTGGGGTCGGGGTCAGGAGGTGGCGGAGGTGGAGGGGGAGGCGGAGGTGGAGGTGGAGGTGGAGGCGGCGGAGGCGCGGGCGCCTGAAGATAGTTCGAACTCACCCAGCCATCCGGGCCCGGATGCTCGATGCGGCACCAGCCGTTGGAAACACATTCGGTGACTTCAACAAGTTCGCCGGCGTGAAGTGTATCAAGGATGTTGAAATTTGTGCCGGGTCCGCTGCGTACGTTGAGCGCAACCGTGGCAGTTGCAGGTGCGGCCAAGGCCATGCCCGTTGCCACGACACTGCCCGCTACGGCCAGCGCTGCGATGATTGCGGATTTTAATCTGGACATTTGATTCCCCTCATTTTGTATCAGGATCAGTTTATGCTTTTGATGGCTCAAATCTATGAATTTGTCACTGAACCGTTTCTGAACAAAATGTTCAGCGGTACAAACCGGCGCTATTCCACTATCAATGAACAATGTTTTGGCGAGAAGGCATCTCCCGTGCGTCCCTTTTTTCCAATTCTATCAGCAAAATTGCGGTCTGGTTAGGGCATTGGCGATTTTCGTGGCAAAAGGGCGGCGGGCGGCAGTCCGGGGCTGCCCTCAACCCCTTGGGGGGTTGACCGGCCTTGGCAGGGGCTGGTCTATTGTCGTCAAGGGAAAATTCTGGAGAATCTCACCATGAAATGTTCTGATCATGACGGTAGAAGTATCCTGAAACGCATTGCTGTTGGCAGCGCGGCGCTGCTGCTTGGAAGCCTTGCCAGCGGTGCTGGAACAGTAGCCCAGGAACGCACCATGATTGTTCTGGATGGTTCGGGTTCCATGTGGGGACAGATTGATGGTGTCCCCAAACTGACCATTGCCCGCCAGACCCTGCGTGAGGTTCTGGCCGGGGTGCCGGGATCGACCGAACTGGGCCTGCTTGCCTACGGGCATCGGGAAAAGGGAAATTGCGGCGATATCGAGCTTATCGTGCCCCCGGCCACGGGAACTGCTGGTCTGATTGCCGATGAAGTCGACCAGATGCGCTTTTTGGGCAAGACGCCACTGACAGATGCGGTTCGCATTGCAGCGGAAGAACTGCGCTATACAGAAGACAAGGCAACCGTGGTGCTGATAACCGACGGGATTGAAACCTGCGGGGCCAATATCTGTGAGCTTGGCAGTGCGCTGGAAGCACAGGGTGTTGATTTTACCGCCCATGTTGTGGGCTTTGGCGTGACCGAAGAAGAGGGGCGCCAGATTGCCTGTCTGGCCGACAATACCGGGGGGCAGTATTTTGCCGCCGATGATGCGGATGCTCTGGTGGTTGCGCTGAACGAAGTGGTGGTGGCACCAACACCTGAAACCAGTCTTAAAGCACGCGACCAGGACGACAATCCGGTGAATGACATCGCGCTAAGCTGGGAGGTTCGCGATGCTTCTGGAGCCGTGGTTGCACAGACCACGGGAGTTGGGGGCATCTCGGGTGCATTTGAGGCTGGTGACTATACCGTTCTGATCAGTGGCGATGGCGTGAGCGGGGGCATGGAGTTCGCCATTGAAGAGGATGCGGGCTCTCAGACCATTTATGTGCCGGTTGAACGTGTTATTCTCTCTGCCACTCTTGAAGCGCCCGCAGAAGTGGCCGCGGGAGCGGAGTTTGAAATTGCCTGGACAGGTCCCGACGACAAAGGAGACTATGTCACTATCGTTGAGATGGGGGCGGATGAAGGCCGGTTCATCAATTATGCATATACCGGAAGGGGGTCTCCGGCATTGGTGACCGCGCCGGATGGGCTCGGTGTTTATGAGTTGCGCTATGTGCATGGACCAACGGATAAAACTCTTGCCAGCAGGGAAATTACGCTGACGGCTGTTTCGGCAAAACTTGAAGCGCCGGATGAAGTTGCGGCCGGGGCGGAATTTGAAGTTGTCTGGAGCGGTCCCTCCAACCGGAACGATTATATAACGATTGTTGAAGCGGGAGCGCCGGACAAGGAGTTCGAGGACTATGCCTATACCAGGAACGGCTCGCCGGCCACGATTACCGCGCCGGACGGGGTTGGCGCCTATGAGGTGCGCTATGTTCTGGGGCAGGACAGGCGGGCGCTGGCTTCCAGGCCGATTACGCTGACGGCTGTTTCGGCAAAACTTGAGG
>DROE01000032.1 GCA_011322005.1 Devosia sp. | reverse complement strand
TCGGTTTCCGGAAGAACGTTGAGCAGATAGACCCCCGGCGCCGCCGCCCCCGAATTATTGGAAAAGCCGATCAGGGGGATGCCCGAAGAACGCGCAACCGCCCCCGCGGAAAGCACACTTTCAGCCTTGAGCGGCCCCAGAATCAGCCGCGCCCCCTCGCGCACCGCTTCGCTGGCCTTGGCTGCGGCAACAGAAGGGTTGCTTGCGGTATCCTTGATGACCAGGGTGATGTTCGAGCCAATGGTTGGTGTCTGTTCGATGAAGTCCATCGCCAGTTGCGCCGCGTTGGCCATGGACTGGCCCACCAGCGCCACATCGCCGCTCAGGGGCAGAAGCAAGGCCACGCGAACCGGCCCGGATCCCAGCACCTGCCCCGCCGCTAGCGGCAGGGTCTGTCCCGGCAGTTGCGTTGCCCCGCCTGAGGGGAAGGGGGAGCCCACCTGCGGAAAGGAAAGGCCGGTACAGGCCGAAACAAGGGATAACAATCCCATGCCAAGGGCCAGCTTCGCCCATTTTAGTTGCTGCCAGCCAAAACGAGACGAGCGAATCCGAACTGAACCAGTCAAAATGAAAATTCCTTGCCACAAATTCCTGCGCAACAATCTATACGCAGCTCAATTCCTAAACAATCATGTTTATTCCAAGACTTGATGTCCCGGTTCACCAACCTGAACCCGCCACCGGCGAGCACTGGTCCTGTGTACTTTCGCAACCGGCGGGATTAAACATCTCTCGCAAAGATTTCACCAGCCAAAGGACGTTTGGTGGACAATTTGGTCAAAAACAGATGCGCTTTTGCCATATCCGGCACCCGGTATGAAGCCCCGGCGCTGGAAAGCGGCCTTTATGTGGTGGCGACCCCCATCGGCAATCTGCGCGACATTACCCTGCGCGCCCTTGAAACGCTGGCCGCCGCCGACCTTGTCCTGTGCGAGGATACCCGCCTCAGCGCCCGGCTTCTCACCCATTATGCCATCTCAACGCCAAAAATGGCCCTGCATGAGCATAATGAAAGGGCAAAAGCCGCCTCCATCGTGCAGATGCTGGCGGCAGGGCAGGCCATCGCCCTGATTTCGGACGCCGGAACGCCGCTGCTCTCCGACCCCGGCTTTGCTCTGGTTCGCGCCGTGCGCGAGGCGGGCCTGAGCGTTTTTGCCCTGCCCGGGCCCTCGGCACTGCTTGCCGCGCTGGCCACCGCCGGCCTGCCCACCGATTGTTTTACCTTTGTCGGTTTTCTTCCCGCCAAGGCGGGCGCGCGCAGCAAGGTGCTCACAGCGCTTGCCGCAAAAAGTGAAACACTGGTTTTTTATGAAAGCCCGCGCCGTCTCTCGGCAACCCTAGCCGCCATGGCAGACAGTTTTGGTGCGGAGCGGGAAGCCGTTGTGGCGCTGGAGTTGACCAAAAAGTTCGAGCGCAGCCATGCCGGGCCGCTGGGCGCATTGGCGGAACAGCTGGCGGAAAAGCAAACCCGCGGCGAGGTGGTGATTGTCGTTGCCGGTGCCCCGGAAATTTCTGAGGCCGATACCGGTCTGTGGAAAGAGGCGCTGGCAGAGGCCCTCAAGGGCCAGCCCTTGCGCATCGCGGTTGATGACATTGCCAAAACCTATCAGGTCCGGCGCAAACAGGTTTATGATGAAGCGCTCAAGCTCAAATCTTAGGCGAAGCGCAGAAAGAAGCGGACGCTTCGCCGAGGCTTTTGCCCGTCTCTATCTCCGGCTCAAACTCTATGCGATTGTGGAGCAGCGCTACAAAACACCCGGCGGTGAAATAGATATCATCGCCAGAAAAGGTGACGCTGTGGTTTTTGTGGAAGTGAAGATGCGCCGATCCGGTGCTGACGAATATGACGCGCTGGCCAGCGTCAACCGGCGCCGCATCGTCAGGGCTGCACAGTTTTTTCTGGCGAAAAACCCTGAACTGGCGCAAAAACATCTGCGCTTTGATGTAATTTTCCTTGCCCCCAATGCCTGGCCCCACCATTTGCAGGGGGCCTTTGAGGCCGGATAAACCTGAACTTTGACAGACCCGGGAATAAAAATGAAAAAACTCAGCATCGCCGTTCAGATGGACCCCATTCAGGACATTGAACCAACCGGCGATTCCACCTTTGCCATGATGCTTGAGGCCCAGGGCCGCGGCCACGACCTGTTCTATTACAATCCCTCCTCTCTGGCATTTGAAAACGCAACCGTTAAAGCAAGCGTTGCCCCTGTTGAAGTCATGGACAGACCCAAAGGCGAGCATTTCGTAACGGGGGAATTCAGGGATACCGACCTCTCCCGCTTTGACGTCATCCTGCAGCGTCAGGACCCCCCATTTGACATGAATTACATCACTATCACCCACATGCTGGAGCACCTTCACGCCGAAACGCTGGTGGTCAATGCCCCCGCTGAAGTGCGCAACGCCCCGGAGAAAATTCTGGTCATGGAATTTCCCGACCTGATGCCGCCCACCCTGATTACCCGCGACCGCGATGCCATTGTCGCATTCCGCGATATTCACGCCGACATCATCGTCAAGCCCTTGTACGGCAATGGTGGCGCCGGGGTGTTTTTCATCTCGGAGGGCGATCAGAATCTGGCATCACTCATCGAACTGTTTGAACAGAATTACACCGAACCCTTCATGATTCAGAAATACCTGCCCGATGTCAGAAAAGGCGACAAGCGTATCATCATAATTGACGGGGAGCCGGTGCCTGTGGGGTTGAACCGCATCCCGGCCAAGGGGGAGGCGCGCTCCAACATGCATGTGGGAGGGCGTCCTGAACTGAGCGAACTGACCGCGCGTGAGCGCGAAATCTGCGCAACGATTGCTCCGGCACTTAAGGAGCGCGGGTTTATCTTTGTCGGTATTGACGTCATCGGTGATTACCTCACCGAAATAAACGTCACTTCCCCCACTGGCATCCGCGAAATCAAGCGCTTCGGCGGTCCCGATATCGCAGCCCTGATACTGGACGCCATCGAAAAGCGGCGATAAATCACAGCGCTTGCACCCCGCGTTGCGCTGTGCCAGACAACAATAATGTCCAGTACCTATATTGTCGCCATTGCCACCTTTTTTGCCACTGTCGGCGTAGCCGACATCGCCTTTATTTTCGCTGCCCTGACCAAGGATAATACCGCCCGTGAGCGTTTTACCTTCGCCACACGCGGTGTGTTGATTGCCACCGCAATCCTGTTGTTTTTCGCCCTTCTGGGCAATCAGATTCTGGATGTGTTCGGCATCACCATCCCTGCTCTTAGAACCGCCGGGGGAATCCTGCTGATGCTGATTGCCATCGACATGGTTTTTGCCCGCCATTCGGGGGGTACCAGCACCACCAAGCAGGAAAATGTGGAGAGCCAGGAGCGCAACGACATCTCGGTGTTTCCGCTGGCCATGCCGCTTCTGTCCGGTCCCGGCGCCATCAGCGCGGTCATTCTGCTCACCACCGGTGCCAAGAGTGACACCGAGTTCTGGCTGGTGCTCGCCGCGCTGGTTTCCATCATGTTCATTGCCTGGATAACTTTGCTGCTGGCCATGCCCATTCAGCGCCTGCTCGGGCTCACCGGATTGTCGGTGGTTTCGCGGGTTGTGGGCATTCTGCTGGCCGCGCTGGCGGTGCAGTTCATCTTTGACGGTATCAAGGCCAGCGGTCTTCTGGGCTAGCCTGTTTTATCCTGCCTCGCCCAGGCTTTGGATTGCCGGTTCTGTCCTGCATCATAACCATAGCGTTTCATGAACGGACCCCAGCGCCGTCCGATTTCCTCGCGCAATTCGGGCGTCAGGGAATAGGCATCCCTTTGATAATCGGCCCGCCGGGCAAAATAACTTTCAATCGCCGGGCGAGAGCGTTCAAAGCCGCCAAGACCAAGCTCGCCATATAGCCGTTCCATCTCGCCAGCGGGGCTATCAACAAAGTCCTCAAAGCGGGTTTCAAACAGGTGTCCCTCGGGGATGAGGCTCCTGTCGCGCTCAAAGGCTTCGAACATGGTTTCAAAATCCTGGAACACTTTCGCTTCCAGATCGCAATTGTCAGTAACCTGCAAACTCTGCGAGTGCCTAAGGGCCGACCAGAGTTTAACTGTGGAAGCAAAAACCTCGTGGGGGTTGCGCACGACAAGGACAAACTTTGAGTCCGGGAACAGCTCCAGCAGGGTTTTCACCCGCGCCGTGTGTGTCGGTGATTTGACCACCAGTGTTCCCCTGGTTTGCATGCCGACGCGCCTCAAAAACCACATGAGGGCTGTCTTCCAGTTCGAATGTTGTGTTTCACTCAGCCCTTCCAGGTTCAATGCTCCCTCACAAGGGTTGGAATTTGGAAATGCAATAGAGCGATAGGGAGAGGGCTGGCCCAGATTGACCAGCGCAAATTCGTCCTCCTGCGGCTGAAGCCAGCCCACTCCCATTTCATCCATGGGCCTTTTCTTGGGCAGCAAAAACGTCAATCTGAGCGCAAACCACGAGGTGAGCAGAAAATGATTGGGCGTCATGCACTGATAAGTGTTGGGGCAGGAAAAACGCTCGTCCAGCACCATTACCTCGTGCAGCATGGTGGTGCCAGAACGCCAGTGGCCAAGGACAAAAATGGGTGGCTCCTCTATGCGCGCGCGCCTGATGAACGGGTAAAGCATCACTTCCTGAAGCACCCTGAGGACTGAATTTGCAACGCTCATCAAAGTTATTGTCAAAGCCAGACCCAGTCTGCCCGGTGTAACGGCAAACCCGTTACGCACCAGCAGGCCCAACCAGGCGGAAAACTTCATTCCGTGCCAGAACCGCATATGCCAGAACCGGAACGGGTCGGGCTGTCCTTTGGTCTCTGGCCTGTTGTTTTCCGGCATTGTCTCCGTCCGCCTGTTCCCCCCGAGGGTATAACATTATTCCCTCGTTTCCGGCACTGCGAGTGCAAAAGGGCAGAAAATCCTCCGGTTCTGAAATTCTGACTTTTTGTTCTTGTAATGTTCTTGCGCATTCCTTCCCGGCCTGCTAGCGTTGCTCCCGATAATTGGGGAAATCTGGTTCAAGCTGCATTTGCGATATGGTTACACGGGTACAAACGGTTGCTTTTCGCGGCATTGAGGCGGTGCTGGTGGACGTACAGGTGCAGGTCGCACCGGGTCTGCCTGCTTTCACCATCGTTGGCCTGCCCGACAAGGCGGTTGCGGAAAGCCGCGAGAGAGTGCGCGCCGCGCTGGTCGCTTCCGGTCTTTCCCTGCCCCCCAAACGCATCACCATAAATCTTGCTCCCGCCGACCTGCCCAAAGAGGGCTCCCACTATGATTTGCCCATTGCCCTTGGTTTGATGGGTGCAATTGGCGCTGTGCCTTCGGACGCTGCGGAAAACTTTCTTGTGCTCGGAGAACTGGCGCTGGACGGGCGCATCTCTTCTGTCTCGGGCACCCTTCCCGCAGCCATTGCCGCCAACGGGCGTGATATGGGCATAATCTGCCCTTCCTCGTGCGGGCCCGAGGCCGCCTGGGCCGGGGAGGATATCGAAATCATTGCGCCAGACAGCCTGCTGGCGCTGGTCAATCACCTCACGGGCAACCAGTTGACACCACGTCCGGTTGCGGCGCGTCTGACCTCCGGTGAGATACTGCCTGATATGGGCGAAATCCGGGGCCAGGAGGTGGCGCGGCGCGTGCTCGAAATTGCTGCCGCAGGAGGCCACAATATGCTTATGATCGGCCCGCCCGGTGCCGGAAAGTCCATGTTGGCGGCGCGTCTCCCTTCAATCCTGCCGCCGCTCAATCCGCGTGAATTGCTCGACGTTTCGATGATTCAATCCATCGCAGGCGAACTCGCAGGAGGCCGGGTTTCCGACCGCCGCCCCTTTCGCTGCCCCCATCACTCCGCCTCCATGGCTGCCCTTGTCGGCGGTGGCCTCAAGGTCAGGCCCGGTGAGGTCTCCCTTGCCCATAACGGGGTGCTGTTTCTTGACGAACTGCCCGAATTCTCGCCCCAGGTGCTCGACAGCCTGCGCCAGCCCCTTGAAGCGGGAGAAACCCACATCGCCCGCGCCAATGCCCGCGTTTCCTTTCCGGCCCGTTTTCAGCTTGTTGCCGCCATGAACCCGTGCAAATGCGGGCTTGCCGGCACCCCCGGCCATACCTGTCGCCGCGGAGACCGTTGCGCTGCTGATTATCAGGGGCGCGTCTCAGGCCCGTTTCTGGACCGCATAGACTTACGCATAGATGTGCCCGCCGTTTCCGCCACCGATATGATAGGGCAGCGAACCTCGGAGCCAAGTTCCAAGGTGGCAGAACGCGTCGTCCGGGCCCGCGAGGTGCAGCGGGAGCGTTTTTTTAATTTTGACGTCGCTGACATCCACACCAATGCCGCTGCTTCTCCTGCCCTTATCGAGCAGATTGTTGACCCCGACAAGGAAAGCCGGGCCCTTCTGGTGCAGGCGGCGGAAAAGTTTTCCCTGTCCGCCCGCGCCTATCACCGGGTGCTCAAGGTGGCGCGCACCCTGGCCGACCTTGCAGGTTCCGCAAAAGTCACCCGTCCCCATATCGCTGAAGCCCTGAGTTATCGCCTCAATCTGGCCAGCTAGGGTCTGGACCCTAATGCTCCAAAGCGGATTTTCTTCCCTTTATGCGCATTTTTGTATCCCCCGGTGAGACCATTTTAACCCGTTGCGGATTAGTCTGGCTCTGCGGAGCAACAGGAACCCCTTGATGTCCAGAACAGAAGCACAATTGGTGGATTGGAATGACCAGCGTGGTTTTGGATTTGCCCGCCTTCCAGGCGGCACCGAGCGGGTTTTTGTACACATCAACGCCCTGAACCCTGAAATGCCCCGCCCCCGCCCCGGCGACCAGCTTGAGCTCGAAATTATAGAGGGCCGAAACGGACGGCCCGCCGCCTGTGAAGTAGACATTATTTCCGCCCGTACCGGACTTGTGGCTCCCCTGTCCCTGCATCTGGCAACTGCCGCCATTCTGCTTATTCTGTTGCAGGTGGACCTGATGCTTGGCAAAGCACCCCTGTGGCTGGCTGCGCTCTATGTTTCCATGGGTGCAGCTTCGTTGATCGCCTATTCCTGGGATAAGAAAGCCGCCCGGCTCGGCCTTTGGCGCATAAAGGAAGCCCGCCTCATTTTCATCGATCTGGCAGGTGGTGTCATCGGCGGGCTGATTGCCCAGCACATGTATCGTCACAAGCGCTCAAAGCCTTCCTTTCAGGCCAGCATGGTCGGTGTCATAATTTTCCACGCCGCCTTGCTTGGCGCGCTGGGCTCTGGTTTGCTCAGCTTTAGCTGACCTCACGCCTGCTTTATTTCAATCTCGCACCAGTGGGAATAGGGGCGGTCCGGCGTGCAGAATATCGAGGCAAAGCCCGGATTGTTGAGCGCATCGGGCAACATCTGGTCCTCAAGGCAAAGCCCTGAATATTTGCCGTAAATTCTGCCCCCCAGTCCTGGCACCTTGATGTCCGTTGTCACTGCATTGTAAAACTGCAATCCGGGACGGTCGGTCCAGAGTTCAAGTATAAGGTCACCATCCGGACCCCTGACCCGGGCAACAGGTTTTTTCTTGTCGCGTTCGGGGTCCAGCACATAGTTCAGGTCATA
>DROE01000031.1 GCA_011322005.1 Devosia sp. | reverse complement strand
GTCACGATATTCACGGAATATGAAGCTCGAAAGCGTGTCCGTTGCCCCGCCCGGTCCGCCCGAAGTCACGTTGATGACGATATCGGCCAGCTTGAGTTTGAAAATTATCCTGAGCACGATTGCGGTGGCGCTGACCGGCAGCATCAGCGGAAAGGTGATTTTCCAGAAATTCTGCCAGGCATTGGCGCCGTCAACCTTGGCCGCTTCAATGACATCTTTGGGCATGGCCTGCAGACCCGCAAGCAGCAATATCATAATAAAGGGAATGGAAACCCATGCGTCCATCAACTCGATTGAGAGGCGGGCAATCCAGGGGTCTGTGAAAAATGCCGGCCTGTCCCAGCCCAGATTGCGCGCCAGCCGGGCGATGGGCCCAAACCGGTTTTCCATAAGCGATTTGCCGATCATCCAGCTCACGGCGACGGGACTGAGCATGAAGGGCAGCAGAAATGCAACGCGGAAGAATTTGCGTGCCTTGATGTCGGCATTGAGCAGCAGTGCCAAACCAAATGCCACCGCATATTCCACAAACACCGCCGCCACATAGAACACCATGTTACCCATGGCGTTCCAAAAAAAATCGTCGTTGACCAATTGCACGATATTGTCAAAACCGTTGAATTTCTGTCCCTCGAAGGAAGCCAGATTGTAGTCGGTGAAGGCAATTGCGAGCCCGAACAGCATCGGCACGATCACTACCGCAACAACGAACATCACAGCCGGTAGCACAAACAGCGCCCGATACCCTGGCTCCCCGCGGGTGATGACCTGGCCCGCTCCCAGTGCAACCGCCCAGGCAAGATAGGCATAGAGTACCGGCCGCCAGTTTTCAAAACCGAATTGACTGAAGCCAAACGCGTAAGAAAGCTGGACAAGAAAAGTGCCGGCGAAAATGCCAAAAAAGACGCGCATCAGCCATTTACCCAGCCGCCGCCGCCTGTCGGTTATCCGGTCGGGGATAAACTCAAACTCATCGCTGGTTGCCGTGTCCGGTGTATTCATGTGTCCTGAATTTCTTCCCTGCCAGAAACCCTAGATGTTCCATGTCAGACATGTAAACGGCTGGCGATGCACTTGTTGCATCGCCAGCCGGTTTTCCCTCGATAAAGGGCACCAGGACTACATCCCCAGAGAGGCCTTGTAGAGCTCGATCTGCTTTTCACGGCCGATCTGGTCGGTGATCTTCTCCCAGGCCGCGGCGATGTTGTCGGCACCGGTCTGGGCATCGAACTGACCGGCATAGATTTTGGCCAGTTCGTCCTCGGCCACGCTGTAATACTGGAAGATGCCCGGAATGCGCGGTTCGATCGCCGCATTGGGATGGTTGTAGCTGTCAGCCTGCGACGCAAGATAGTCCGAAATGAACGCTTCGTCATAGCCCGCTTCGACCCACTCCGGGATATTGAAATGAGAATTGCGGTAGGGCTGGAAGCCGGACGGATAAGCGGCTGCCCACAGGGAAATATCCTTGCCGCCGAGATGGGCCGCAGCACTCCAGGCCGCCTTATGTTTCTTGGAGTCAGCATCCACCCGCGCCATCACATAAATGCCCCAGCCGATATAGGCCATATTGGGTGCGTAGTTGGGCCCATCAGGCAATGTGTCCCACTCACCGGTTTTTGAGTTATAGACATCGTCGGAGCCGGGCAGAATGGAAAAGCCCGTGACGTCGCCCACGACCGAGCCGTCCGACGTTTTGGCATTGGAGCCGATATCGCCCCACCAGGACAGCATCGAGCCGGTGCCGGCCAGGAACTGCTGGAAGCCGGTGGTTCCGGGGTCTGCGTTGAGCTGATCGGGAGGTTGGGCATCTATGACATCAAGCACGTCCTGAATGGCCCGGACCCAGGCCGGGTTGTTGACCCGTGGTTTCATAGTGTCCGGATCGAACAGGAATGCGGGGTCGTCGGGGTGCTTGGCATAAGCGGTTGCCCGTGAGCCAAGGAAGTAGAACCCGAAACCGCCCCACCCCTTGAGCGGATCAAGATAGCCGTAGGCATCGCCACCGAAGGGGTCACTCTTGCCCTTGAGGAACTTGGTGACTTCCTGCACTTTTTGCCAGGTATCGGGAACCTCCCAGGGACCGTCGTGACCTTCAGCGGCCCAGGCAGCGGCCAGTTCCTCTGATTCAAAATAGTCCGTGCGGTAGTTGAAGTTGTGGCAATCCCCGTCAATGGAAACACGATAGGTCTTGCCCGCCCATGTGCCCACTGGAGCTTTGAGGTATCCCACATAGTCATCCATGTCGATCTGTTTCTTGACCCAGTCGGGCATTTCCGAAGCCAGACCCTTGCCAGTTACATCGCCCTCGAAAGGAGCGCCCATTTCGATGATGTCGAAATCAACCGTTCCGGTGGCGATGGATTGCTGCAGGCGCGCGTTATAGTCGGCCTGCGCCAGGTCGATCCAGTTGATCTTGGCCCCGGTATATTCTTCCCAAGGCTTCAGAAAACCACGGAAAAGAAGGTTATGCAGGTTTTGGTTGTTCAGACCCATAAAGGTCAACTCAACACCGGCAAACTCTCCCTCTGCAACATTTTCCTTGGTGGCCCCAAGTGTGAGAGCACCCACCTTTTGCCAGTCGGCATCGGTTGGTGAACCCATTCCAACGCCCGGGATCTTGAGTAATTCCGCACGCAGGGAACCGGAGTGCGACGCTGCACTGGCGGATCCGGTCATCGCTCCGACAATTCCGCCCGCAGCCATGGCCGCCGCCGAAGCGCCCATCGCGCCCCTGAGCACACTGCGCCGGCTTGTTTGCCTGGCCATGATGGCATCATAAATGTGTTTTTTCATTTGTGTTCTCCCTCGTTAAGTGGCTGTCCAAGCTTCCCGGACAGCAATGTAGCCCAGGTCTTGCCGTGCAGCCAAAAAAACCGGTTTCAGTTTGAGAGGCGTACCTCAAGCAACGCCCGACCCCTGAAATGGTAGTAAGTTTACTATGAACGCCTCAGCCTGTGAGTCAAACGAATCTTGTTTGAATTTTGAATTTTATGTTCACCAGTAAAACTTCACTCAACAGGATAGACAGCGCAGGCAAGCCCGAATCTGCTTCCCGTGCATGGACACGAATTGTCCGATCGGCTAAGGGTGAAAACCGGTTTGAGCAGTAAAACGGGTCTGGAGCGGGGGATAAATGGCGCAGGTTTTGGTCCAGGATGTCTACAAATCCTATGGAAACACCGAGGTAATTCACGGTATCGACGTGTCCATTAACGATGGTGAGTTTGTAGCACTGGTTGGCCCCTCGGGCTGTGGCAAATCCACATTGCTGCGCATGGTGTCAGGTCTGGAAGTCGTGACCGGAGGTCGCATAATCATCGGCAAAAGGGTGGTCAACAACCTGCCTCCAAAAGATCGTGATATCGCCATGGTATTCCAGAATTATGCGCTCTATCCACATATGAAGGTGCGCGACAATCTTTCGTTTGCCCTGTCGTTGCGCCGCGCCGAAAAGTCCGAAATTGATGCCCGGGTGAGTAACGCTGCCGATATTTTGGGCCTCGAGCCGTTTCTTGACCGCTACCCTCGTGAGCTTTCGGGGGGTCAGCGCCAGCGCGTGGCCATGGGCCGGGCAATTGTGCGCGACCCCCAGGTGTTTTTGTTCGACGAGCCGCTCTCCAATCTGGACGCAAAATTGCGGGTACAGATGCGCACCGAAATCAAGGAACTGCACCAGCGTCTGAAGACCACCACGATTTTTGTGACCCACGACCAGGTGGAAGCCATGACCATGGCCGACCGCGTTGTGGTGATGCATGATGGCCGCATCGAGCAGATAGGTGCACCCCTTGAACTCTATGATACCCCCGCCAACCTGTTTGTTGCCGCATTCATCGGCTCACCCTCGATGAACATGGTTCCGGGCACGGTGAAAACTGCGGGAAAGACCACCGAAGTTGAAACAGAACTTGGAACCCTGCTGGCTCCGGGAACCCACGACGTGACAAAAGGACAGTCCGTTATTGTCGGCTTCAGACCCGAGCACCTGGAACTCCTGGAAAAAGAAAAACGGGGAGCCATTAATGCCAGAATTGCGGTTATAGAGCCAACGGGTTCGGAAACCCACGTTTCCCTGAGGGTGCATGGCAAGGAAGTTGTCGCCGTGTTCCGCGAGCGCCATGAGTTTTCCGTGGGCCAGGATGTGTTTTTGTTGCCAAACCCTGCCAATATACATCTGTTTGATGCAAAATCCGGGGTTCGCCTTTGAGGCCCTGATGCACACGGGTGAGATTCTGACCCGATCAGCCGCCTGGTTCGCACAGTTTCCTTTCCGACCGGAGGTCGCGGCACTCTTGACTTCCCTATCGCCTCCATGTCCAATCGGGTGCTGGCTTCACGCACGGCGAGGAGACGGATTTCCCTCGCGCGGGCCAACTGAGGACAATGATGTCGGACAAGGCTTTTGAGAAGTTAAGCCCGAAAGAGCCCGAGCGATTGCGCGTTCCCCCGGAGATGGCATCAGCCGATGCGCAGGCCGGTTTTACCCACAATCAATGGTATTGCCACCAGGCGCGCCAGACCGTCTATTTTACCGCCTTCACCAACGAGGTGACGGATCTTGCCAAGCTCAAGAAAATTGCTGCAAGGCTTGCTGTGCTGGCCCCTCAATTGACTACCGGGTTTCTGGGCGCCCGCCCCCATGAACCGCTTGCAGACAACATTCTTTCAAGAATCTGCCGGATTAATACTGTAGATGACTTGAGTGCCTACCCGGAAAACTGGGAACTGGATGGTGCCGACATTTTTGTGGAAAAGGATTTACCCCTGTTCAGGGTGAAAGCCGTAACCCCTCGCAATGGTCCCGACCCGCAGGGACGCCGCGCTGCCATATTGGTTCTGGCGACCCACGCGCTGCTGGAGGGCGCGGATTCCTCGCGGCTTTCCCGGTCCCGGGCGGTTCCGCGTGCAGGCGTCACGGACCGGCCTGACAAAACCCCTTTGTTGCGCAGACTGAGATACGGCGCGACAGCCGCTGCTCTGGCACCCATGCAGTTGCTGGCGGCGCACTTTCTTGCTCCCCGCGCCCCGGACATCGGGTATCGCGCTCTGGCATTTGAAAAAGAAAGGATTCGCCGCGCCGCCGCCGGGCTGAATGTTTCGCGTCGCACACTGATGTTTGCCCTCGTGGCTCACGCACTGAACGATGGGGGCCGCGGGTTCTCGCGCCGTGGCATAAGGGCCATATATGCCGATATGGACACCGCAAGTGAGGTGCGCACCAACGACACATTTTTTCAGTTCCGTATGATCGATGCAAAGCTCAAGGCCCGCAGGAGCTTCCCCGAGTTTGTTCAAGAGGTTGACCATGCGCTGGCAAGAGCAGAGCAAAAGGACATGAACGCAACACAGTCCCTGCTCAATTCGATGTTTTCCGCGCATCGGCGTCTGAGCGGCCTGATGCCCTTTCTCTATACGAAACGGTTCTTTCGCTTTTCCGCCGGCTACCACCTTACCCTTTCCCTGGTTCCCCCCCAGCGTCTCGGCGGTGAGTTGACCAAGGATCTTGTAGAGCCGGTTTACTGCGGCACCCATCATCCCGGGATCAATATGTGTGTATTTTCCCCCGGCCGCAATTTTACGACCATCAACCTGTGCCTGCACCGGTCACTGCTGCCCAATGTCGACGGAATATCAGCATTGCTCGATCAAATTGCCCCTCCCTCCGGCAAAATGCGGGAACCGGGCGGCAAATCCAACTGACAGGGCGGCAACCGGAGCACCGGGTAACCATTTATTGAAAAAGCAATCCGTGCGCGCTAGACAAAAAAATGAAAGAGTGGCCGAGTTTTGTGTGAGGACTCCACTTCGTGAACGAGAACCCAGGGGAAACCGGCGTGACTGGCCCTCGATTGGAGAGAGAATGAACAGATTCGGACTTGGCCTGAGCGCGATCGTCGCTTCCTTCATTATGTTGCTTGCACAGGCTGGCGCACAAACAGACACCACCCAATCGCAAACCGAGGCAACCCCGGTCAGTGTCCGGGAAGTGGTTGTCTCTTATACCGATCTGGCGCAGGCCGCCTATGAAGATTCCGTGCGCACCGCCCAGGATCTCAAGTCTGCGATAGAAACTCTGCTGGATGAACCCACCGAGGAAAATCTCGAAGAAGCGCGCACGGCCTGGAAAGTTGCCCGTATCCCCTATTTGCAGACAGAAGTTTTCAGGCTCGGCACTCCCCGGGAGTCAGAGTGGGAGCGCCGCGTAAACGGCTGGCCGCTGGACGAAGGCTTCATAGATTATGTGGACGCTGCCTACATGGCTCAGGATTCGGACAATCCGTATTATACCGCCAACGTGCTCGCCGCATCCGAAATCGAGGTCGCCGGAAAAATCATTCCCCTGTCGCGCATTACACAGGAGGTGCTGAAAGACCTGAGCGCGGCCGCTGAACAGGGCAATAACTTTCCAACCGGCTATCATGCCATCGAGTTCTTGCTGTGGGGGCAGGACGATAACTCACCGGTTGAGCCTACCGGCGACGATGATTTTCAGGTCGGAGGCGTCCGCCCCGCCTCGGATTTTGCCGATGAGGGGTGTACAAACGGCAACTGTGACCGGCGGGGGGAGTTTTTGTTCTCGGCCGTGAACCTTTTGATCTCTGATCTGGAGGAAATGGCCAGCGACTGGCAGGTGACCGGTGTTTCGAGGGAAAACATGATCGACGACCCTGAGGCGGGTCTGGCCACCATTCTTTCAGGTATGGCTTCACTATCCTATGGAGAACTTGCAGGAAACCAGCTCAAGCGCGCCTTGTTGCTGGGCAATGCGGAGGCCGAACAGGATGACTTTTCCGATTACACCTACGCCGCGCACCTTTTCGATGCAAGGGGTGTGGTCAACGTTTACTTCGGTGAGTATTTTGCCATGGATAATTCAGTGACCTCTGGCGCATCTCTATCCGATCTTGTGGTGCAGAAAGATGCAGAACTGGATATGGAAATGCGCATCAAGCTGAGCGTCGCCATGGTCCGGCTGCGCCTTATGGTCACCCGCGCCCGCACCATTGAGAACTACGATCAGATGTTGCTCAAGGGCAATGATGATGGCAATGCGGTCATTCAGGCCACTGTTGACAGCCTGCTTGACCAGACGCAGACCATTAAAAAAATAGCCCGGACACTTGGTGTTGAAAACCTGGTCGTTGCCGGGTCTGACAGTCTGGATAATCCCGACGCCGTTCTTTGACCTGTAGCGGTTCCGCTGCAATCAGTCGACGAAAAGATCGGGATAGGCCGTAACCATGGAGGGAAGCGAATTGATTATGTCACCCATGTGGATGCGCATGGCCGCCTCTGCCAGGTCCGGCGAGCGTGTGGCCAGAGCATCAACAATTGCGTGATGCTGGCTGACGACATTTTCAACGATACCAGCCTCACCCAGCGTAAGATAGCGCACCCTGTCGATATTGGTTTTCAGATTCTCAAGGATGCGCCAAGCATAGGCGCAGTCGGCGAGTTGAGCCATCTTGACATGAAACTCCTCATCGGAGCGTAATATTCTGGTGACGTCTCTGCTCTGGCGAATTCTGTCGAGCTCTTCAGTCATACCACGCAGCAAGTCAATGTCTTCATTGCTGACAATGAGCGCGAGTTTGCGCACTATGGCGACTTCAATGACTTCGCGCAAAAAACGGGCGTTCTCCATTTCCTTGGCCGAAATCAGCGTCACCAGAGTGCCGCGTTGAGGAAGGATTTCCACCAGTCCGATTTCAGCAAGTTTGATGAAGGCTTCGCGTACGGGCTGGCGGGAGACACCGATTTGTTTGGCCATCTCGGCTTCCGACAGCAAATGCCCGGGGCGAAACTGCAATTGCACGATTGCCTCGCGCAATACCCTGAACACGCGGTTTCCGATCGAAGAATTTCCCGTCGCAGGGACCGGGTCTTCGAGTTCGCTGAGCCTGAAATTTTCGTTCATGGCGAAACCGTTTCTTTCTACGTCCGTGATCTGAGGGAGTGAGGATAATATATGTGCGCGCAACATAACAGGGAGGTTTCAAACATTTCCCTTCATGAAGGAAATAGGGTTAAGTTCACGCTCGGAACGCGGGCTGGAGGAACGGAACAATGAAACAAACCTGGCGCTGGTTCGGGCCAGACGACCCCACGTCATTAGACGTCATTGTGCAGGCCGGAGCAAGGGGCATCGTTTCCTCGCTCCACCACTTGGAAAGTGGAGAGGCCTGGAGTAAGTCGGAGATTTCCAAACATCAACAAGAAATAGCCCGCTTCACCAACGGTGCCCCATCGGGGCTGGAATGGGACGTGGTGGAGAGTCTTGTCGTTTCCGAAGACATCAAAAGGCAAAGCGGTGATTTCAAACAGCATCTGGAGAACTATCGCATCAGCCTGAAAAATCTGGCCGACAGCGGCATAACCACCGTGTGCTACAATTTCATGCCGGTCATTGACTGGACACGCACCGACCTGGCTCACCGCCTGGCCAGCGGGGGTACAGCCATGCGCTTTGATATTGTGGATTTTGCGGTGTTTGACATTTTTTTGCTGGAGCGCCCTGGTGCCCGGCACGACTTCTCCGAGGAACTGTTAGAGACTTGCGAGCGCCGCCATGCTCAAATGACCGATGCTGAAAAATCAACGCTGGTGCAAAATATTGTTGCCGGACTGCCCGGTTCCAATGAAAAACTGACACTGGACGAGGTCAGGGGCCATCTGAGCCAGTATGCCCGTATCTCAAGAGAACAACTCGCCGGGCACCTTGTCGATTTTCTAGGAGAGGTTGTTCCGCTTGCCGAACGCCTGGGCGTTCGTTTGTGCTGCCATCCCGATGACCCCCCTTTTGCACTGATGGGCCTGCCCCGTGTGACCTCGACTGCAAAGGATTACCGCAACTTCCTGAACGCCGTTGACAGCCCCGCCAACGGCATGACGTTTTGTTCCGGTTCATTTGGAGCGCGCCACGACAATGATTTGCTGGCAATGATAGACGAGTTTGCGGATAAAATTCATTTTGCCCATCTGCGCGCTGTCAAACGCGACGCAGACAGTGTGCCCTGTTCGTTTTTTGAGGATGAGCACCTTGCAGGCGACATTGACATGATTGCAATTGTCGGTGCACTCATGCTCGAAGAAAAGCGCCGGAAACGAGAGGGACGCAGTGACCATCAAATTCCCATGCGGCCGGACCACGGGCAGGATATTGCTGACGATCTGGGACGAAAAGGCGCGCAGCCCGGTTATCCGGTGATCGGTCGGCTCAAGGGGCTGGCGGAACTTCGGGGTGTGATGAGCGCGCTGCAGCATGCGGAATGCGGTCTATGAGACACATCATATCAAGGCGGAATTTGCTTGTTCTGGGGGGAGGCGCCCTGCTTGCCGGTTGTGCATCCTATGTGCCCGACGGGCGCACAACACTGCCCCAGCTTTCCCGGGAAACAATCATTGCCAAGATAAACGGGGTGCGTGCCGACAATGGTCGCAAACCCCTGGCCTATAACGCAGCGCTTGAACGCGCAGCGCGCACCCACGTCAATCTGATGGCGGAGCGCGGGGAACTCTCCCATACCGTTGGCGGCACTTTGCGCGAACGGGTAAACGCAGCTGGCTATTTCGGGGCCGTGGGGGAAAACCTTGCCGGTGGTCAGCGAACTCTGGAAGGGGCCATTCAGGGCTGGATGGAATCCGCCGGACACCGTTCAACCCTTCTCAGCGCCAGATTTTCCGAGTTTGGCCTGGCCGCTGCCAGCGGTGGGGGTGAGTACGGAACCTACTGGGCAATAATTCTGGGCGGTACCTTTGAAGCCTGGACGGCGGGGCGCTAGGTTCTGTACTCATAAACGGGATTCCCAACCGGCTTTGTCTGTGATTCACTTCTTCGAAACAGGAGGTGGATCATGGCGCGT